>VAZT01000037.1 GCA_005884825.1 Alphaproteobacteria bacterium | reverse complement strand
CAGACCCCGCAGCTTTGGGGCGATGTTGTTGGCGAGCTCCGTTTGGCCGGGTTGGCTTAACTGGAAGCCGCCCTCCGGGAACAGCATATCGCCGGTCTCGACGAATTTCTGCTCTGCCTGGGACTGGGAGAGCTGTCCCTGCAGCTGCTGATTTTGCGCCTGCACCTGATCGTAGGCGCTTTGCGACACGCAAGCTCCCAGCATCAGCGCGGTTAACGGGACAATCCGCGCCGCGGCTGCCAGATTTATGGTCATGTTCTGTCTCCCTAAGAATGTTATCGCACGAGCAAAGCTCGCTGGATTTCAAGCCTAACCCGATGATCGCTCCGCCAGCTATGCAGAAATCACGGATTTACGGAGTTGCGAATCGTGGCCCTGGAGCACGTTGAAGAGTCGTCGACGGGGCCTCACCGAACACCGCCTGGTATGCAGTGGCAAAGCGCGCGAGCTGCTCGAAACCGAAACCCTGGGCAAGCTCTGCGATGTTCACTGCGTCGGGCGCGGCGTCACGTAGCGTAATGCGCACTTGGCGCAACCGGCGCAACAGCACGTAACGTGTTGGGCTCATGCCGAGGAATACCGCGCAAGACGACCGCAGGGCTTGCTGAGTGACCCCGACCAGCTCGCACAATGTGGGCATGTGCAGAGAGTCGCTGAGGCGCTGAGCCAGCACCTCCTCGAACCTGATCATGATACTAGCGTGATCGCGCTTATCGACCCCCTGAGCTCGAACGGCGGTGGTGGTCAGACTCGCGACAAGCGCTTGGATCAAATCCTGCTCGAGGGCACGTGCGACTTCGGAATGCGACAAGATTCTGGGCTTTGTCTCGGCAAGGCGGCAAATCTGGGCGTGCAGGCGCCGCAGGCGTGCCGCGTCGCGCGGCGACGGTCCGAGAATGCTGCCCTCTGGCGGCAGAGAGAAAGGCTTTCCGGAAAGAGCGCGGCCATAATATTCGAGTTGCACCGGGTTGAGTGCTATTACACTCCATACACCGGGTCTGGATGTCGACTGATGCAGCCGATCGCCGCGGCTATGGAAGATAATCTCGTGCGGCCGCAATTCTGTGCCGCGCCACACCGGCAATGGCTCGAGATGTGCCGGAAACGTCACGAAAGAGAGCTGCGGCCCTAGAGAGACATACGCGACGCGCGAAAAGCCTTCCTCGCAGCGGAGCACCTTCAAATCGTGCAGTTCTGCCCAGGTGAGCCGGGCCTGGAACTTGCGGTGAGGCGTAATGACGGTTTCGATCTGCGCTCGGCGCAGGCTCGCCTCATAGTGATCGGGGTCGATGAATGTGCGCGTGCCGCTTCCCGGCATTTATCTCTCTGCGCGGATGGAGCCGCATTGCGGACCGGAACCCTTGGTAATGAATAGGGTACGGCAGGCGGGAGCGAGGTGCTATGCAGATTTAACGAATTCCCACACTAGCGCGGGGATTCGCCGCGTTTCGGGTCTTCGGGCTCGCGGCGGAGCGCTGCCGAAGGCGGCTCTCCGAATAGTGACCGGTAGGCAACCGCAAAGCGGCCCAACTCCCAAAAGCCATAACTGGTCGCGACATCGGTCACACTTGTCCCCTCCGCGTCCGCGCCCCGCAGCGCCCGCCGGGCGAGGTGCATCCGCCGCAACCACAGATACCGCTTGGGGCTCATGCCGAGGTAGTCCTGGCAACAGTCGCGCAGGGTCGTGTAGGAGGCGCCGACGGTCGCGCAGAGCTCGGGCATGTACAGAGGGTTCTCGGGGTTGGTCTTTAGCGCCTCCTCTAGACGGCGCATCACAGTTGCGCGATGGTGATGTACATTGCGGACAGGGTCTGAATTACCCTGGGCAAGACATAAAACCATCGCTTCAATCAGAGCCTGTTCGCTCGCTCTCGCTACCTCGGGCTGAGCGAGAACATCTGGGGCGATCTTTGCGAGGCGGCCCGCTGCGTCGTGCAGCTCCAGGAGCCGTGACACAGCACGTGCCGGAGCCTTAATCCGGCGGGGGAAGCAGGGTGGCGTCAATGGACGCCCCGTAATAGCCTCGGCCGCAGCCGCAAGATCCTCGGGCGTAAGCGAGACGGTACCCCATTCGCATGCCGCCGAGGATCGCAGATAATACGCGCTGTCTAACCCGAAGATCGCCGTTTGATCTTGCGATATTTCCATGCCACTAACCTGCATGGCCGATTGGGCGGGATCGGTCGCAAACAGAAGCAGCACCCGCGACCCGCTTGGCGTTATCCTCATGATGCGAGGCAGTTTCTCTTCGAAGCGGTGCATCCAGAGTTGGTGCAGATCGATGCGGGTCGATGCTGCGCGGAACTCGCCGCGCCTCGTAACAACCCCGTCGATTTGCAAGTTTCGAATTCCTGCAAAATAGATTTCCGGGTCGGTAAACGTGCGAACGGCGCTCGAAGGCATGATGACCTCGGCTAAAGCAGATTCGGACATGCAAAATAGGGCATCGTCTCGACGGGCAGTTGATCTGCCTCATCTTTATCGGCGGACAGTTTTATACGCCCTGACTGCCGTCCCGTCAAATTTGTGAAAAATGCATAGCCGGCATAGCGCCGTTGATGTAGGCCAATACCACGCGCAAGCAGGCTGTCATTGATCTCCGCATAAGATCGGGAGGCATTTATGTCACAGCGAGCACCAAAAGACGCGCCGGATGCATCTGCCGGATTCGGGCAGTGGCCATTTCTGGGGACGAACAGCGCGGTTGAGTATTGGGTCGATGCATGGCAGCGGTCCGTTCTGTTGCTCGACGTTTTGCGCCAGCGAGGCAACAACTGCGTCGAGCACAACGCTCGCAAAGCGCCGCACGTGCTGAGTTTCGAGGCCGAGCTCGTCCTTGATGGGCGCTCGCTAGCGCGGCCTGTGAATTACGCGCTGGTGCGCATTGTCCCGCCCGCGGGTACCTCGATCGAGCGGCGCAAGCGGCCGTTTATCGTCTTTGACCCACGTGCCGGGCATGGTCCGGGGATCGGCGGCATGAAGCACGACAGCGAAATCGGCGTTGCGCTCGCCGCGGGTCATCCTTGCTACTTCGTCGGTTTTCTACCGGACCCGGTGCCGGGTCAGACGATCGAGCATGTCTGCGAGGCGGAGGCGCGATTTGTCGCGGAAGTAGTCGCGCGACATCCTGATGCCGAGGGCAAGCCGTGCCTGATCGGCAACTGCCAGGCCGGGTGGCAGATCATGATGATGAGCGCAATCCACCCGGACCTCGTTGGACCGATCATGCTCGCCGGATCGCCGCTTTCCTATTGGGCCGGGGTGCACGGCAGGAATCCGATGCGCTATCTCGGCGGTCTGTTGGGCGGAACTTGGCTAACCTCCCTGGCGGGCGATATCGGCAACGGCATCTTCGACGGCGCCAATCTGGTCGCGAACTTCGAAGCGCTGCATCCCGACAACACCTATTGGAAAAAAATCTATAATCTCTATTCGAAAATAGACACGGAAGCGCCCCGTTTCCTCGAATTCGAGAAATGGTGGGGCAGCCCCGTGCTGCTGAATGCCGAGGAGATGCAGGCGATCGCCGACCAGCTCTTCGTCGGCAACAAGCTGGCCTCCGGCGAGCTGCGCAGCTCCAATGGCCTGCGTGTCGACCTGCGCAACATCAAATCGCCGATCATCGTGTTCTGCTCGTGGGGCGACGACATCACGCCCCCCCAGCAGGCTCTGGACTGGATCCTCGACCTCTACGACCACGAGGACGAGATCGTCGCAGCCGGCCAGACGATTGTCTATTGTTTGCACCAGAGCATTGGCCATCTCGGCATCTTCGTCTCCGGCAAGGTGGCGACAAAGGAGCATGGCGAGTTCGCCCAGTCGATGGACATGATCGACTTGATGCCGCCGGGGCTGTACGAGGCGGTAATCACGGGCGTGGACGAAAGTATCGAAAATCCCGAGCTCGTACAGGGAGGCTATCTATTCAGCCTCGAGGCCCGCACTCTCGATCATATCCGCGCTCTCGGGGGCAACAGCCCCGAAGACGATCTGCGCTTTGCCACAGCGAAGAGGGTCTCGGAGGTCAATCAGGGCCTCTACAGCACTTTCCTCCGGCCAGCGGTGCGCACGGCAGTTACCGAGCAAGGCGCCGAATTCCTGCGCCGCATGCACCCCAACCGACTGCACTTCCACACGTTTGCCGATGAGAACCCGTTCATGGCGCCGGTTGCCGCGTTGGCGGAGGCGGTACGCGCCAACCGCCGTCCGGTTAGCCCGGATAACCCGTTCCTGGCCTTTGAGCGCATGGTCTCGGGGATGATTGCCAATGGCCTCGAAGCCTGGGGCAAGGCGCGCGACGTCGTGCAGGAGGAGATCTTTCTGAACACCTATGCCTCGCCATGGCTGCAGGCCATGGTCGGGCTGCGGGCCGACGGCGCATTGCCGACGCGGCGGGTCGAGCGGGACTTGGCGCGAGAGGCAGTCGCAAAGGAGACGGCGGCTTATCTGGAGCAGCGGATCGATCAGGGCGGCTTGCTCGAGGCGGCTGTGCGCGCATTGATTTATGTCCGCCTTCCGGAAGGCAAAGCGGACGAGCGCGGATTTGCCGCTTTGAGACAGATCAGTGAGGAATTGGCACCTGCCAAACGCGTCGGCTTCGCGCGGTTCAAGGAGATCGTGAAGGAGCAATACCTGATCTTGCTGGTGGACGCGGAGCGGGCGATTGCGGTGCTTCCGAAGCTGCTGCCGAACGATCGCCGGCAATGCGAAGAGGCCCTGGCGTTGGTGGGCCGGGTCCTCGCCGCGCGTGGGGCCTTGCCAGAAGAGTGCAACGAGCGGCTAGAACGCATAGAGGCAATGTTTGCTGGTCCGGTCCCAGCG
>VAZT01000036.1 GCA_005884825.1 Alphaproteobacteria bacterium | reverse complement strand
CCGACACCGAGCCCATAGAGCCGCCCCGACTCAGCCGGCATTCAGCCCGGCTCCAAACGGTAGAGGGTAAGAACGAGCTTGCCGCGCCCCGCCGAGTAGTCCAGCCCCTCGACGCGTTCGAGCGCTCGGGCGGTCAGCCCCCGGCGGGCCAATGATCGCAGGAATTCCGTGTCGGACCGGTCATCGACCAGCGCCAGACCGGCGCCGGCCAACTGGCCGTCTCCAGGCTCCGCGGTAACCAGCCGGGTTGCCGTGCCGAGCAAAAAGACGAGGCTCGGCTCGCTGTAGCCGACCGATAGAACGGCCTCACCCGGACCCGGCGGATGACGGGTAAGCGCGGCCGCGGCGGATCGACTGGGCCAAATGTAGTCGAGCTCAGGCGCGACTGCGAGTGCAGCCGGCAGAACGAAGGCGGCGGAGATGGCGGCGACCAGACCGGCGGCGCGCATCGGCTGCGGATCTCGAAAGAAAAGCAGGCACGCTAGGCCGAGCATGACTGCGACGGCGACCATAACCGTCGGCGAAACCGTGCCGCCGAACCACAGCGGTAATATGAGCAGCGCAGCGCCCAGCGCGATCGTCACAGCTCCCCAAAGCACTCCGACGGCGCGTTCGATAAACCGCGCCGGGCCCGCAAGATGGTTTGCAAATCCTTCCGCTAAAGCGCCGCCGGCGAGCAGCGCCAGCGCCGGATAAAGCGGCAGGACATAATGCGGAAGCTTGGTCGGAACGAGCTCGAAAAAGATCCAGGCGGGACCCAACCAAGCGAGCAGGAAGCGCCAAGCCGCAGCGTGCCGCCGCCGCCAGCCCCAGAGCAGTCCCGGAACGATGAAAAGCGAGCCCGGCCAGAAGCTTGCGATCGCCATCGCCAGGTAATAGCCGGGTGGCGCGCCATGAGATTCCTGAGCGCCGACCAGCTTCGGCAGGAGGTCGTGCGCCAATGAGTCCGAGATGAAATGGCCTGCCGTGGCGCTTTGCACCGCGATCAGCCACGGAGCCACTATCGCCGCCATGATCAAGATACCGGCTAGCGGCCGCAATCCTCGGATCCAATGAGTGTCACGGTCGGCGATCGACAGGCAACCCGCCGTCAACAGCGCCAGCGCCGGGCCGGGCGGCCCCTTCAGCAGGATCGCGCCGGCTTCGGCCAGCCAAAAGAGAAGCGGAACCGGCCAGCCGACTCGGCGGCCGTTGCGGGTCGCAATATAGACGAGCCCGAGCGCACCCTGCCCGGCGACGACAGCGGCGAGAAGCGCTGCGTCTGTCTTGGCGAGGTGCGCCTCGACCACCACGCCCAACGCGCTCGCTGTCAACACGGCGGCGATAAAGCCGGCCGTCCGCGAGGCCAAGAGTCGGGCACCGAAACCGAAGGCGAGCAGCACCGCGGCGGTTGCCGCCAATGCCGAGGGCAGGCGATAGGGCCAGATCGCGCCGCTTTCCGGTGAGCTGAATGCAGCAACGGCGGCCGCCTGAAGCCAATAAATCCCGATCGGTTTTTTGTTGCGCGCCTCGTCCTGGAAGCGGATGCGGACGAAATCGCCGGTCTCCAGCATCTGCCGCGTCGCTTGCGCGAAACGCGCTTCGTCGCGGTCGAGCGGCGGGATCGCCGCGAGGCCGGGCGCATAGAGTATCAAGCATAGAAGACACAGCAGCGCATAGGGCCGAATTCCAATCCCCTCACCTGCCCGGCGCTGCAGGGCCACGCTCACCCACCCAGCCGTGCGGGCCTGGAGCCCTCTCCCCCGCGGTGCGAGGCACCGCGGGAGAGGGTGCCGAGGGGAGCGAGGCGCGTGAGGGTGCATGCCGGCTCAGCCGGGCTTGACGGCGGCGAGCTGGGTCACCGTCGCGAGAGGCCGCCAAAGGTGGTGCGTGCCGGCCGGCTCGGCGCGGCTGACCCCGATGCGGGTCAGCGCTCCGCCGTGCCGGGCATGCCAATCGAGAAGCCGCGCCTCGGCCTCGGTCGTGACGACGTTCGCGACGAGGCGCCCGCCGGGCGGCAGGCTGGCCCATGCCTGTCGCAGCAGAGAGGCCGCGCCAATCCCGCCGCCGAGAAAGATCGCATCCGGTTGGGGCAAACCTTCGAAAGCTTCGGGCGCAGTACCGAAAGCAATGCGCAATTCCGGCACCCCGAGCGCGGCGGCGTTGCGGGCAATCATCGCGGCCCGCGCCGGATCCCGCTCGATGGCGATGGCCGAGCGGCCCTCGTCTTGACGAAGCCATTCGATCGCGATCGAGCCGCAACCCGCACCGACATCCCAAAGGGTTTCGCCGGGCAACGGGGCGAGCGCCGCGAGGGTCGCGGCGCGAACCTCGCGCTTGGTCAGCTGGCCGTCATGCTCGAAGACATCGTCCGGAAGGCCGGCGCTCCGCGGCAACGCTCGAGCGCCGCGGCCAGGGGAGCAGGCGATTGCGATCGTGTTGAGGTCGGGCGCCGGCCGATCGCCCCAGGCCCGCGCCTCGTCGGCGACGATAGTTTCGCGGCTGCCGCCGAGATGGGCGAGCACGCTGATGCGGCTCGGCCCCCAGCCGAGCCCAGTGAGCAGCGCAGCAACTTCTCGGGGCGTGCCGCCGTCCTCCGAGAGGATCAATATGCGGCGAGTTGGCGCGAGATGCAGCCGCAACGTATCGAGCGGCCGGCCGTGCAAGGTGATCGTTGCGCAATCGGCGAGCGGCCAACCGAGCCGCGCGGCCGCGAGGCTGAAAGCGCTTCGCTGCGGCACCACCGTCATTTCCTCCGGCGAAAAGCGGCGGGCCAAGGTGGCGCCAACGCCGTACCACATCGGGTCGCCGCTGGCCAACACGGTCACCCTCGCACCACGGCGGGTTTCGATGGCATCTATCGTCCGCGCAAGGGGCCGCTCCCAAAGGATCCGTTCGGCATCGTGGCCCGGCACCATGCCGAGATGTCGCGCACCGCCAACCAGCACCTCGGCGGTTTCGATCAGCGTACAAGCCGCCGGCGCGAGGCCGAGAATCCCGTCCTCGCCGATGCCGATGACCGACAGCCAGGGTGTCACACCGTGCTCGCGAGCGCGTTGACCGTCGCGGCGGCGAGCGCGCTGCCGCCGCGACGCCCGCGGAGCGTAATGAATTCGAGCCCATGCCCAAAATCGGCGAGCGCCGCCTTTGCTTCCGCCGCACCGACAAACCCGACCGGAAAGCCGAGAACGAGCGCGGGTTTCGGCGCGCCGCTCGCCAGCAGCTCGAGCAATCGAAAGAGCGCAGTTGGCGCGTTGCCGATCACGACCACCGCCCCGGGCAGATGCGGCCGCCATCGCTCGACGGCAGCAGCCGAGCGCGTGGTCCGCTCCGCCGCGGCCAGCTGTGCCGTCTCAGCGTCGCGCAGCGTGCAAATGATCGGGTTCGGCTCGATCATGATCCCGGCGGCGACCATTGCTGCATCGACCAGGATCGGTGCGCCTGCGGCAAGCGCCTTGCGCCCCGCCGCGACCGCGCCCGTGGACCACTCGAGGTCGCCGAGGATCGCACTGTCCCCGGCCGCATGCGCCAAGCGCACCGCCAGCGGCTCTATGTGGCGCGGGAAGCGCGCGAGATCCGCTTCCTCGCGGATCAGCGCGAATGAACGTCGCGAGATCTCGGCCGGATCGCGGATGTAGGCGTACGACCGTACCCCGCTAGCCTCGCCCGCCTGGCTCCGCCCCGCACCCTCTGCCGCATTGCGGGAGAGGCGAATCGGGCGCTGCCGCGCCGCGGTTACGCCGAGTGTCCAAGCCTCCTCGGTTTCCACGCGGAACCGTTGCTCCGGGGTCAGGGACGGATCACCGGCGAATAATGCGGCGAGTTCGCCGGCGCGGTCGCTCTCGGCAAAAAATCGCGCGACCGAACGCACCTGGGCGGCGTCCTTGGGTTCGCCCTCGGCCGGGGATACGGCCCAGAGGGAAGGATAAACCTCGGCGACGACGACCGCCCCCTGCTCGGGGGGCTGCAGACCGGTTTCGAATGGCCAGATACGCACTCGGTCGATCCAGCGCGGGTCGTCACGCAACGCGCGCACGACGGGGATGCCGGTCAATGCCTGGCCGCCCACCGAGCCGGTGCCGAGCAATTTCCAGCAAGGCTGGGCGCTCGGGATATGCAAATCGACAAGCCGCCGCTCGGCCAACCCGCCGCTCTCGTGCGCACGATGGTGCTTGGGTCCGAGGAAAGGAATGTCAAACCCGGGCGGACGACCCCAAAAAGGAAAGCAACCGTTGGACACTCGCCGGTTGAACTCGGCGGCGATGTTGAAGCGGTTGTTCCCGTTCTCCTCGGAATCGTGGAGGAGACTGGCGATCTCGTCCCAGACGGCACGCCACGGCGGCCCCGAAAGGCCGAGCCGCGCGGCGAAGCCTGCGGGATAACCAAACGGGAAGTCGAAGCCGATAAGAACCCGCTCCCGGCGTTGCACCGCCGCCGCCAGCCAATCGGCGAGAATGGATTTTGCGGCGTGCCGGGTGGGCGGGTTCTCCAGCCGCTCGCCACCTTTATCGTTCCAGCAGATCCAGATGCTGTCGCGCCCGGTGCGCGGCACGGTTGCCGCGCTCCAATCGACCATCACAAAGGCATCGAACATCATTTGTGGTGATGGTGATGGCCGTCAGTGCCGATACCCCGCACGTGATGATGATGGCCGGTCTGAGGCGTACCCGCGTCGCGTTCATAACCGACGATCTGGGTGCGGTACTTGCAAAGCTGACAGTTCATTGCCGGCTGGCCGTCCCCGAGCTCCACGACACGATCTCGGAACGTGCCGAGCACTCCCTCATGGTCGCGCAGGTATAGCGCTTTGACGAACTCGATTTCCGGAAAGAGAGCGGCGACAGTGTCGGTTTGCGCATAGATGCGTTTGACCAGCACCCCGGTAAACAGGAAATAGGGAAACACGACAATGCGGCGGAAACCGAGTGCGGCAGACCTCATCAGTGCAGCATCGACCGGCGGATGGGCGACGCCGCTGAAGGCGGCCTCCGCCCATCCCAGACCCATGCCTTCCCACAGCATGCGAGCGAGCTTGGAGATGTTGGAATTGGCGTCGGGGTCGTTGGTGCCCCTCCCGACCACAACGAGC
>VAZT01000035.1 GCA_005884825.1 Alphaproteobacteria bacterium | reverse complement strand
CGGCGCGCTCGACTCGCGCGCCGAGCGCATCCGGCAGGAACTCGACGCGGCGCGCAATCTGCGCGATGAGGCGCAACATGCGCTTGCCGCTTATCAGCGCCAACAACAGGAAGGAGCGGCCGAGGCACAGGCGATCATCAGCCACGCCAAGGGGGAGGCCGAACGGATCGCGGCGCAGTCGCTGCGCGACCTCGAAAATGCCCTAAGCCGGCGACAACAATTGGCGCAGGAACGGATCGCGCAGGAAGAAGCGAAGGCGATCGCCGAGATCCGCGCAATCGCTGTCGACGTTGCGATTGCCGCTGCGCGTCAGGTAATTGCCGCCTCGCTCGACGATTGGCGTGGCGCGGCGCTGATCGACGACGCCATCGCGGCATTGCCCCGCCAATTGCACTAGGTGCTGTCGGGCGCGGGCGCCTGGACGCGTCCCTTCCAATGCCCGCCGCGGCCGCGCCAGAACAGCACCGCCGAGACGACGGTCGCTGCGACATAGAAGAGCGCGATAAGCGGCAACAGCACAGTAATCGGGCGTGGAACATCGTAGGCCCGCAAAGTCGGCAGGAATGCGATGCTCATGCCGAGCCAGGCAAACCCGCCGCATACCATCGCGGTTGGCTCTGACGACAGCACCAACAATGGCGGCGCCAGATAGGTCAAACTCAGCATCGATATGGTGAGCGCCAGCATGAGGGGCGAATAGTCGAGCTGGGCGAAAGCGCTGCGCACGACCATGTCCCAGATCGGGCGCCAAGACCGGTATTCGCGGATGCTCGTCGTGTCCCGGGCCGGGCCGAGCCACACCTTGCCGACCGATTTGACGCGGCGGGCGAGCGCGCAATCGTCAATGATCTCGCCGCGGATGCTGTCGAGCCCGCCGATCCGCTCCAGGGTCGCGGCACGGATCAGCATGCATCCGCCCGCAGCGCCCGCCGGACCATCAGCGAAACGAGATCGTAACGCTCGGCCTCGCAGCGCGAGACGAGCGCACGCAAATTGCGGGGATCGTGCACGATATCGGCGTCGGTCAGCAGAAGGTAATCTGGCCGCATTGACCGAGCCGCGATAACACCTTGAGACATCGCCCAGAGCTTGCCGGTCCACCCTGGCGGGACGGGCTTTCCGCGGCAGACCGTCAGCCGATCCGGGGCTCCCGCCGCGACCGCTGCGGTGCGGGCCGTTTCCGCGGTGCCGTCGCTGCTCTGGTCGTCGACCAGCACGATGCGGAAGTCCCCGTCATAATCTTGCGCCAGCAGCGAGGCGACCGCACGCCCCACCACCGCAGCCTCGTCGCGTGCCGGGATCACGGCGACGACAGATCGCCCGCCGATGTTCGCCGCGAGCGGCGCCGGCCGATAAGGCAACCACCAAAACCCACCGCGAAAGAACAGCAGGTAGACCCAGATCGCGACTGTCGCCACGCCGATGACTGTCGCCATCGGCCGGCTCGGTTATGAACGCCGCAGCGGCCGGAAGAACTCGCGCACCTCGTTGGCGAGCGCGTCGGGCTGCTCCAGCGCGGCGAAATGGCCGCCGCGCGGCATCACGGTCCAGCGCCGGATATCGGTATAGGTACGTTGCGCGACCGAGCGGGGCGGACGCAGGATTTCGGCCGGGAACTGGGCATACCCGGTCGGGACGTCGACGGTCCGCCCATTGGGAACGGGCCACGACCGGTGCCTGACCGTGTAATAGGGCCAAAATGACGAGCCGATCGCACCGGTGAACCAATAGAAACTGATGTTCGCGAGCAGCCGGTCGCGCGTGAATGCCGCTTCTATATTGCCGCCGCAATCCGACCAGGTGCGGAACTTCTCGACGATCCACGCGGCCAGGCCCGCGGGCGAGTCGCTGAGCGCAAAGGCGAGCGTCTGCGGCTTGGTGCCCTGAATCCACTGGTAACCGGTCTCGTCTCTGAGCCACATCGCGCGTTCGTCGAGATACGCCTGCTCCTCGGCGTTGGGATTGGCCAAATCCTGCTGGTCGCGGCGGATCGCCAGCAGGTTGAGGTGGATGCCGATCAGCTTCTCGGGATGGGCATAGCCAAGGCGCGAGGCGGTGATGGCACCCCAGTCGCCCCCTTGGACGGCAAAGCTCGTATAGCCCAATGCGCTGTGCATCAGCTCGGCGACGCAATCGGCGATCTCCTCGATGCCAAAGCGCGGCTGCCCCGATTTGAACGACAGGCCGTAACCGGGCAGGGACGGCGCGACGACGGTGAAGGCGTCCGCGGGGTCGCCGCCAAACTTTGCGGGATCCGCAAGCCGCGGGATCAGCTCCAGAAACTCGAAGACAGACCCCGGCCAGCCGTGTAGCAGAAGTAGCGGACAGGGGGCGGGCCCTTTGCCGGGCACGTGCAGGAAATGCAAATCGATGCCGCAGAGCGGCACCTTGAATTGCGGAAAGGCGTTCAGCCGCGCTTCTTCGGCACGCCAATCAAATATGCCGCGCCAATACTCCACGAGCTGCCGGAGGTACCCGAGATCGGTGCCGTACGCCCATGGGTCCCCCGGCGCCTGGTCGGGAAAACGGGTGCGGGCGAGCCGGTCGCGGAGATCGGCAACTGCCTCGTCGGGAACTCTCAGCGTGAACGGTTCCGGTCGCGCGGCCATCCCAGCCTCGTATCACCTGTTGATCATACGCCTCCTGTTTCCCTCGCACGCACCGCGGGAGAGGGGCTTAATTCGCCATTGCCGGCTCGCGGACCTTGGCCTGTTCGAAGGCCGGCATTACCTCGGAGGCGAACCATTCGAGCTGTTCGAGGCAGACCGCCTTCGGCACGCCGACAGACAAGCTTACCGAGACTCGGTCGAGGCCGGGATAGCGCCTTTCGAGGCTCTTCAGATGCTCGACGACCTGCTCCGGCGAGCCGCACAGGAAGCCGCCATTGGCGATGGCGTCCTCGATGCGGGGCAGCTTTGCTGTGGCGGCGCGCCTTGGATCGCGCATGATCTCGATCTGCTCGTCGGTAAGGGCCCGCACCAGCCGCAGCTCGCCAAACATTTTCATGTTCTCTTCGTAGAATTTGGCGGCTTCGCGAATGCCCTGTTCCCGGTTTTTGGCGAGATAGAAATGAAAACCGAAACACAGCCGCTCACCCAATTCGAGGTGTTGGCCGCGCCGCGCATGCGCTTCCTGCCATCCGAGGACCACCCGGTGCATCGCGCCGCCCTCGGCCGATCCGCCGCCGATCAGTCCCCTGATCCCGTGCTTTGCCATAAAATCCATGGCCCGCGCCGTGCCACCCTGAATCGGCTGCCAGCACTCGACCGGGAGCCGCAATGGCCGCGGCACCACGGTCAGCTCCTTCAGCGTGTAGCCGCGATACGGCACCTCCGGCGGCAAGGTGTAATACTTGCCGCGATGTGAGAACGACTCCTCGTTAAAGGCCCGGAAGATGATGTCGACCTGTTCTTCGAAGAGTTCGCGGTTGGCCTGCTGGTCGAGCAATGGCGAGCCGAAGGTTTCGACCTCTCTCGTATGGTAGCCGCGCCCGACTCCGAATATGATGCGCCCGCCGGTCAGAATATCCGCTGTCGCATAATCCTCGGCCAGTCGCAGCGGGTGCCACATCGGGGTGATGTTGAAGCCGCAGCCGATTTTCAGACGCTTGGTGACGTGGGCGAGATGCAGCGCCGTCATCAAGACATTCGGGATGCATTCATAGCCTTCGTGCTGGAAATGGTGCTCGGCCATCCAGAAGGCGTTGTAACCGACACGATCCATCAATTGGGCCATCGCCTGAGCCTTGTCGAAAACGCCGGCCAGGTCTTCGTTGGGAAATCGACGGTCGTTCACCGGAGTGCCGGCATAGCCGGCATTTTCCATGTCGATGTGTCCAGCGAACAGGCTGTCGAATTTCGTGATCATGCCAGGTCCTCCAGAGAGAGTGCCGATCGAGCTTCGACCGGCATCTTAGACCACCCTTCACCCGTGGCAACCCGGAACCCCTGCGTTGCCCTGCCCGCGCGCCGAGACTACTGTCGGGCGGTCGACAGGGGAGTATTCGGAAATGTGCCTTCTGATGCGGTCAGTGGCGGTGGCATATTGCGCGTGCAACATCGCCGCCGCCGATGCGCAAGTGGTCGGCAACACGATTACCGCCGATCACGCCAGTATTGGCAAAGTACAGGCCCAGATCCGCAATTACGATCAAGCCATAGCAGTCGTCAGCCAGCTCAACCGGTCGTCATCGAGCGTGGAATGCAACGGTGTCTGTTATTTTCCGAGCAGCAGCAGGCCGATAGCTTGGAAATGTGATCCGGGGAGGAAGTGCGACTTACTTTGTACGGTTATCCCGCCGGTCGGCGGGTGCAATTAAGTGGTGGAGCGCGCGGCACCACGACCGCGCGCTCCTCTGGCCTCAGGCCGGCTGAAAGGTAAGGGCCATCTCCGCGATACCGGCGGCGACATTGAGACCGGTGGTCCCTTCGATGCTGACCGGCTGCAGTGCGATCGAGTTCCCGGAGCCGCCGACCAGCACGTTGGCGCCGACCCCGACGCCGACCGTCGCGCTGCCGGTGGCGCCCCCATAGGTCCCGCTCAGCGAGCCCGGCGCGAGGTTGGCGGTCGGTGCGACGACGGCCCATACGATGACGCCGCCCTGCAGATAGCCGATATCGACGCCGAATTTGTTGATGGATCCGACGTAATGCTGCGGCGGCCCGCCGGTCCCGGTCGGCGAGAAGGTGCAGTTGATCGCCCGTGACGAGCCAAATATGAACCCGAAGCCGCTAGCGACGTTGCAGGTCAGCACTCCGACCTTGATGCCTTGAGCCTGCGCCGGGGTACTGAGCATCAAGCCGCCGGCGGCCAAGCCGAGCGCGCAGATCGCAATCGCGAGTTTTCTGAGCATATTGTCAACCTCCTGGTTCCAAATCCGCTGGAGCGAAGCCAAAACAGCGGGTCATATACCGTGGTTCCGCCACCGGAGCTATGGTTAGTTCACCTGCCGTTTCACCAGCCGGCGCCTGATCGACTTTACGTTTCGGGTGCTCGAGGCCCCGCAAGAAATTGAACTTCGGCGAACGCCGGGTGTTCCAGCGGCAAAATCGCACCGGATGTCGTAAAGCAAGGGGACGCAGTGAGGATGAGGGGGGAGTGGCTCGGGGTGGAAGACGGGCAAACCGGGTGGGTTTTTTATCGGTGGTCTTTGTCACAATTAATCCGCTCGCGCCGGCGTCGATTTTTTGGAACAATCGACTCCTGCGGTCCGAACGGGCCGTGAACCGACTCGACAGGAAGCTGACTTGATCAGAGACAGGAATTTTCGTCAGACCCGGCGCCGCGATTTTGACGACGACGGGTATGACCCGCATCTCCGCGAATTTGGCGGTGCCCCGCGTTTCCCGCAGCCCCGTTTCGACGTACCATCCGGCCCGCCGGTGCGCGCCGTCGTCAAATGGTTCAAACCCGAAAGAGGCTTCGGGTTTGTCGAGCTGACGGACGGCTCGGGGGACGCGTTCCTCCATGCCAGCGTGCTCGAACGCAACGGCATCACCGCGGTGCAGGCGGGTGAGACGCTCGAAATCCGCGTGGCGCCGGGACAAAAGGGACCGCAGGTCACCGAAGTCCTCAGTGTCGACAGCAGCACGGCATCGCCTCCCGCGCCGCGCCGGTCGGCTTATCCGCCGGCAGCGGGCCGCGCACCACTCTCTACCGAAGCGACCGTCGAGGAAGCCGGTACGGTGAAGTGGTTCAATGCCCAAAAAGGGTTCGGCTTCATCGTTCGTGACGATGGCGGCAAGGATGCGTTCATACACGCCTCGGTGCTCGAACGATCCGGGGTCGCCACCCTCAACGAGGGCCAGCGTGTGCTGATCGACATTGCCGAGGGCCGCAAAGGCCCCGAAGCCGTCCGAGTCCGTCTCGCCTAGATCGGGTTCGGGCGGTCTCGCCGCCTGCACCGTCACCCTCACCCACCAAGCCCTTCGGGCTTGGTCCCTCCTCTCCCGCGGTGCGGGAGAGGAGCTTTGTGCTGAGAGCGTCCTGGCCCTGCGTCCCGCTCGCGAGCGGGACGCAGGAGAACAAAGTCCTTTTGTTTGAGCTCGGCGACGACCCGGTCGATCCCGTCGACACGCAGGCCGATATGCTCGAGCCCGAGATAAGGCGGCTCCGGCGGGGCGGCCACGGCTTGCTCGGGCGGAACTTGCGCGATGAAAACAGCCACCCCTCCGAGACTGAGGTCGAGGCGCGGCCTGCCGTCCGACTGCACCGAGCGAATGATCTCGGCGCCGAACATGTTCTCGTACCAGCGGGCGGTCGCCTCCGCATCCGGGCTGCGCAGATGGATGTGGTCATACGTGAAGGCGGTCATGTGTTTCTCCCTTTGATTGGGCAGCTCGCGACTCTAGGCCGGAGCCGATGCCCGTACCAGCCCGATCCCACGCCGCGGATCGGCAGCCATGCCATTGGCGGGCTATCGGCTGGGAAGCGAAATTCCTATAACGGCGCCCTGTGCCGCCGGAAGGCTCGGTCGAGCGCCACAACAGGAGAGGGATGGATGCGCTGGGTTGTTTTTCTTGCTCTGGGAGCGATGCTTGCCGGCAGCGCATCGGCCGCGGCCGCAACGCAGTGCGACCGGCTCCTCGCCCGCCTCGCCGATCAAGTCGCGGACGCCGCCTGCGCCGAGAGCACAGACCTGACCACCAACAATCCCGCGACGACGCCGGCCAATAATTCTCTGCCAGGCCTGCCACCCTTCGCTTTTACGCCGCAAACAGACCGCGCGGTGATCTCTCCCACGGCTCATACGCCGATTACCAAAACTTTATCGGGTATTCAGATCGATGGACGCATTGCCGAGGACCCGACTGGCGAGGCGCGGATTCTCTTCCGGCTACCGAACCAGTGGAACGGTAAGCTCGTCGTCGCTGGCGCCTCGGGGACGCGCAGCGAGTTCAACGGCGATTTCGCCTGGAGCGATTACGTATTGCAGCAAGGTTACGCTTATGTTTCACAGAACAAGGGTATTCTCAATTTTTACTTGACGACGGCGGCCGATCCATTGGGGTGTCGGCTCAATCCCTCATCGACCACGTTTGTCCACTTCTACGACAATGACCCGGGGCAACCGTTCACGCGGTGGACGGAATTCATGAATGAGGCGGCTCGCATAGGAAAGAATGCCGTCGCCGGCTATTACGGCCGATATCCGCGCCGCACCTATGCCGTCGGCACCTCGAATGGCGGCTACCAAGTGCGGCGGGCACTCGAGACTGCACCCGAGCTCTACGATGGCGGGATCGACTGGGAAGGGACGTATGTCGATGCGGTGGCGCCGAATATCTTGAGCGCGCTGCCCCCGGCAATTCTCAACTATCCCGACTATGCCGCCTCCGGCTTCGCTTCGAGCAGCACTGCAGCCAAAAACCTCCTCGTGACCGGCTACCCGCCCGATCTGGTGTCCGGCACGAGCTCGCTGTGGGGTCTTTATTGGGCCCAGTTTTGGGAGGTTACTCTGTGCCAATGGCAGAAGCGGCTCGACCCGAGTTATGACACTTACGGTTCGGGCACCGGAACTTACAGCTATGTCGACCGCCTGTCGGCCTCGGACGTCGGCGCCGATGTCGCCGCGATAGCAACAACAGGCAATATCGGCAAGCCGCTGATCACGGTAGCCGGAACTATGGATGCTCTGCTGCCGATCAATTTGCACGCGCGGGCCTACGCACGCGCCGTTACCGCCGCTCTGTCCGAACAAAGTGACGAAGGCGATCACGACCGCCATCGCCGCCCGGCATACCGGCTCTACGAGGTGCAGAACGGCAACCATATCGAAGCCTACAAGGATATCTTTCCGCAGCTCGAGCTGATCCAGCCACACGCACAGCACGCCTTCGACCTGCTGACGGAGGCGGTCGAGCGCGGCTCCGCCCTTCCGCCGGACCAGTGCATTCCGCGTGGCGGCTCGATCACGGCCTCGCCGCCTCAGCCGGGACATTGCGCCGGGCTCTTTGTCGGGCCGTGAGCCGAGGGGTGGTAACATCTCCCCGTCAACCGACCACCATCGAAGGTCGCTCCTCCTGGGTGGCAGCGTCGCTGACGCTCGCCATCCTTTCATTCTCCTACGGCGCACCGCTGATCGTCGTCGTGGGGCTGAAGCCGATCGCGGCTTCCCTCGATGCCGATCGGTCGGTGGTGGCTTTGGCTGCATCGCTCGTGTGGCTCGGCACCGGTCTCGGCGGCATCCTGATGGGGCGGATCGCCGATCGGATCGGGATGCGGCAGGTTGCGATCTTCGGAGCCGCGATGACGGCGCTGGGCCTGGCGGTTTCGGCAATCGGCCAGACCTGGGCGCTGGTGCTCGGCAGCGCCGTCCTGATCGGGCTCTTAGGCAACAGCGCACATTTTCCGCCGCTCGTGATCTATGTCAGCCGCTGGTTCGACCGGCGGCGCGGAACGGCGCTCGCATTGATCTCGTCAGGGCAGTATATCGCCGGCGTGCTCTGGCCGACGGTCTTCGAGCGCAGCATGAACGCCTTCGGCTGGCAGGCGACAATGGTGGGGTTCGCCGTCGTGATCGCAGCAACGATCGTGCCGTTGGCGCTCTTGTTGCGCCCGCCCCCGGCGCCGATCCGCACGGAAGTTTCGGCGGCCCATCTGCGGCGCCGAGCCCAGGCCCTCCGGTTGCAACCAAATCTGGTTCAGGCGCTGCTCTGCGCGGCGTCGTTCCTGTGCTGCGTGCCGATGGCAATGCCCGCGGGCCATCTCGTGGCGTTCTGTAGCGACCTCGGCATCCCCGCGGCGCGCGGGGCAGCGATGCTGTCGGTGCTGCTCGGCTGCGCTTTCGTAA
>VAZT01000034.1 GCA_005884825.1 Alphaproteobacteria bacterium | reverse complement strand
GCGCTCTTTCGCCGCCGAGGTGACGCGCGTCGCCCGTGAGGTCGGCACCGAAGGCAAGCTGGGAGGTCAGGCCGTCGTTCCCGGGGTGGCCGGTACGTGGAAGGATTTGACCGACAACGTCAACCTGCTGGCGGCGAACCTGACGACGCAGGTGCGCAATATCGCGGAGGTCACGACTGCGGTCGCGCGCGGCGACCTGTCGCGCAAGATCACGGTCGACGTGAAGGGCGAGATCCTCGAGCTGAAGAACACGATCAACACGATGGTCGATCAGCTGAACGCCTTTGCGTCCGAGGTGACGCGCGTCGCGCGCGAGGTCGGCACCGAAGGTAAGCTCGGCGGTCAGGCGGCCGTTCCGGGTGTCGCGGGGACGTGGAAGGATCTAACCGACACCGTGAACGTTATGGCTGCCAACCTCACCGAGCAGGTGCGCGGCATTGTCAAGGTCGTCACTGCAGTCGCCAACGGCGATCTCAAGCAAAACCTTACCGTCAAGTCGATGGGGGAGGTCGCCGCGCTCGCCGAGACGATCAACAACATGACCGACACGCTCGCCACCTTCGCCGACCAAGTCACCACGGTGGCGCGGGAAGTCGGCGTCGAGGGCCGCCTCGGAGGACAGGCAAACGTGCCCGGCGCCGCCGGCACCTGGAAGGATCTGACCGGCAACGTCAACCTTCTGGCCGCCAATCTGACGACGCAGGTGCGCGCCATTGCCGAAGTCGCCACCGCTGTCACGAAGGGCGACCTGACGCGGTCGATCCAAGTCGAAGCCCGCGGCGAAGTCGCGGAGCTCAAAGACAACATCAACACGATGATCGACAATCTGCGGCTGACGACCGACCGCAATACCGAGCAGGACTGGCTGAAGACCAATCTGGCCCGGTTCACCAACATGCTTCAGGGCCAGCGCGATCTGACCACCGTCGGCCGCATGCTGCTGTCGGAGCTGGCGCCGCTCGTCAACTCCCAAAACGGCGTCATCTATCTGGCTGAGGGCGATTCCGGCCTGAAGCTGCTGTCGGCGTTCGCGGACGAAGCGGAGCCTCAGGGACATCCCGAGCGGGTGCGCACCGGGCAGGGGCTTGTCGGGCAGTGCGCCGCTAACGGGCGGCGCTTGCTGATCACCGAGATGCCCGAAGACGTCGTGCCGGTCACCTCTGGCCTTTTCAAGGTGGCTCCCAAAAACGATATCGTCCTGCCGGTCCTCTTCGAGGGCCAGGTCAAGGCCGTCATCGAGCTGGCCTCGCTCGGAACCTTCACCAATTTGCAGATTTCGTTGCTCGACCAGCTGACCGCCAGCATCGGCATCGTGCTGAACAGCATCGAGGCGACGATGCAGACCGAGGGTCTGTTGACGCAGTCGCAGCAGCTGGCAACCGAATTGCAGATGCAACAGCGCGAGTTGCAACAGACCAACGAGCAACTGGAGCAAAAGGCGCAGCAGCTCGAAGAACGCAACGTCGAAGTCGAGCGGAAGAACCAGGAAATCGAGCAAGCACGCCGGGCGTTAGAGGACAAAGCCACCGAACTGGCCCAGGCGTCGAAATACAAATCCGACTTCCTCGCCAACATGTCCCATGAGTTGCGGACGCCGCTCAATAGCATCCTGATCCTCGGTCAGCAACTCGGCGACAACCCCGAAGGCAATCTGACTCCGAGACAGGTCGAGTTCGCCCGCACGATCCACAGCGCCGGCACGGATCTGATGAATTTGATCAGCGACATTCTCGACCTGTCGAAGATCGAATCCGGCACCGTCTCGGTCGACGCCGAGGAGGTCTTCTTTGTCACGCTGCAGGACATGGTCGCCCGGCCGTTCCGTCACGAGGCGGAAAACCGGCGACTCTCGTTCGATGTGCAGATCGACCCCAAGCTCGACCGCAGCCTGATCACCGACTCGAAACGATTGCAGCAGGTTCTCAAAAACCTGCTGTCGAACGCCTTCAAATTCACCGAGCAAGGCGGGGTCAAGCTGAGCATCCATTCGGCCACCAGCGGCTGGAGCCCGGAGCACCCGGTGCTGAAGAATGCGCCGGCAGTCGTCGCCTTCGAGGTTTCCGACACCGGTATCGGCATCCCGCCGGAAAAACAGAAGATCATCTTCGAGGCTTTTCAGCAGGCCGATGCCAGCACCAATCGCCGGTTCGGCGGCACGGGTCTCGGCCTTGCGATCAGCCGCGAGCTGTCCAGTCTGCTCGGCGGAGAGATCCAGCTGCGCAGCACGCCCGGAAGCGGCAGCACCTTCACGCTTTATCTGCCGATCAAATACGTCGGTCCGTCGGCGACGATCGTGGTCGCCCCCGGTGTTGCGCCGCCCGCCGCCGCAGCAGCTCTCGCCACTCTAAGGCTCGCGGAGCTGCCGGTCGAGCAATTGCCCGACGACCGCGCGATCCTGCAGCCTGGCGACAGCACACTGCTGATCGTCGAAGACGATCCGCATTACGCCCGTGTCCTGGCGGATTTAGCTCATGATGCCGGGTTCAAGGTACTGGTGGCGATGCGCGGCGCCGACGCTTTGGCGCTGGCTCGCGAGTACCAGCCGACCGCCGTATCGCTCGATGTGTTCCTGCCCGACATGCTGGGCTGGACGGTGCTGAGCCAGCTGAAACAGGATCCGGCGACACGACACATTCCGGTCCAAATTGTGACCTTGGACGAGGACCGTCAGCATGGGCTTGCCCGTGGGGCCTTCTCGTTTGTGACAAAGCCGTCGACGACGGAAGATCTGGAGACGGCCCTCGGCCGGATTAAGGCTTATGTCAGACCTCGCCGTCGGCGCCTGCTGGTAATCGAAGACAATCCAGCCGAGCAGCTGAGCATTTCCGAACTCCTCGGCCACGCCGATATCGACGTTGTGACGGTCGGCTCGGGTCGCGAAGCGCTGGCAGCACTTCGCGAGCAGCAGATCGACTGTGCCGTTTTGGATTTGCGGCTGCCCGACATGTCGGGGTTCGACCTGCTCGAGGTGATTCGCGACGATCCGGCTCTGGCGGATATCCCGGTCGTCGTCTTCACCGGCAAGGAGCTGTCTTCGGACGAGGATGCCCAGCTGCACACGATCGCGCGCAGCGTCGTCGTCAAAGGGGTCGAGTCGCCAGAGCGCCTGCTCGACGAAACGGCGTTGTTCCTGCACCGGGTGGTCGCCGATCTTCCGATCGAAAAACAGAAAATGCTGGAGCGTCTGCACAACTCCGACGAGGACCTCGTCGGGAAAACAGTTCTGTTGGTGGACGACGATGCGCGGAATATCTTCGCCCTGAGCAGTGCGCTGGAGCGCCGCGGCATGAACGTTCTGACCGCGACGACCGGCAGTGAAGCCATCGCACTCGTCGAATCGACAACGGAGTTGGCTCTTGTGCTGGTGGACATCATGATGCCCGGAATGGACGGGTACCAGACCGTGCAAGTGATCCGGGCCGATCCCGCCTTCCGCCGCTTGCCCATTATCGCCTTGACTGCCAAGGCGATGAAGGGCGACCGCGAAAAGTGCCTGGAAGCCGGAGCCTCCGATTACCTCGCCAAGCCGGTCGATACCGAACAGCTCCTGTCCGCATTGCGGATGTGGCTGCACCGGTAGAGGTCGCGCAAATGGCTCGTGAGCCTGTGGATGGCGCGAATTCCAAAGTCGACATCCTTCTGGTCGACGATCAGCCGGCCAAGCTGCTGAGCTATGAAGCGATCCTGGAGCAGCTCAGCTCGCAACAATGATCCGCGAGCACCCGCGCTTTCAAAAGACCGCGATCATTTTCGTATCCGCCATTCAGGTGAACGATCTCGACTTGTTGCGAGGCTATCAGCTTGGAGCGGTGGACTACGTTCCGGTGCCGGTCATTCCCGAGCTGCTGCGGGCCAAGGTCAAGGTTTTCGCCGAGCTCTACCGCAAGACGCGGCAGCTCGAGCGATTGAACGCAGAGCTCGAGAACCGGGTCGCCGAGCGGACTGCTCAGCTCGCTCGGGCTAATGCCGAGCTCGAGCAGCGCGTCGAACAGCGTACTCGAGAGCGCGAAGAGGCGCTCGCTCAGGTCCATGAAATGCGCAAACTCGAAAGCCTGGGCCAGCTGACCGGCGGGGTGGCGCATGATTTCAATAATTTGTTGATGGCGGTGCTCGGCAACCTCGAATTAGCGAAGAAATACCTCCGTGATCAGCCGCGGGTCCTGCGCCTGATCGACGGCGCGATCCAAGGCGGCGAGCGTGGGGCGACGCTGACCAAACGCATGCTCGCGTTTGCCCGCCGGCAGGAGCTCAAACCCGAGGCGGTGGACATCGCCAAACTCGTCGACAGCATGATCGAGATGCTGCGCCGCTCGGTCGGACCTGCCGTCCAGATCGCGACGGATTTTGAAACAGGTCTGACGCCCATACGCGTCGACCCGAACCAGCTCGAATTGGCGTTGCTGAACCTTACCGTGAACGCCCGCGACGCAATGCCCGCCGGCGGGGAGGTGACGATCACCGCGTGCCGCGAGCAGGTTGGAGCGGGCGACGTCGCAGGACTGGCGCCAGGTGAGTATGTCCGCATCGGTGTAAGGGATACCGGTCTCGGCATGGACGAGGAGACACTCCGCCGCGCGACCGAACCGTTCTTCACCACCAAAGGTCCGGGCCATGGCACGGGCCTCGGATTATCCATGGTGGACGGTCTCGTTGCGCAGTCGGGAGGCGTGCTGCGCATCGAAAGTCGCCCGACGATCGGTACCACGGTCGAGTTTTGGCTGCCGGTTTCGGCCGCTCGCGACGGATGCGAGCCCGAACCCTCGGGAGCGCCGCTTCGCGTCGGCGAGCCTCGTTCTTTTCGAGTGCTCGTCGTCGATGATGACGCGATGGTCGCTGCGGGGACTGCCGCCATGATCGAAGACCTCGGTCATTCGGTGATCAAGGAGCAATCCGCCTCGCGCGCGCTCGAGCACCTGAGCACCCGCCCGAATATCGATCTCGTCATCACGGATTATGCGATGCCCGGGATGACGGGCAGCGAGCTTGCCGCAGAAATACACCGCGTGCTGCCCGGATTGCCGGTCGTCATTGCAACCGGCTATTCCGGCGCTCCTGAGGAGACGGGGCTGCCCCGCCTGAATAAACCATACCGGCAGCAGGACTTGGCGGCCTTGTTTGCCACCCTCACTCCGCTTCCTGCTGCCCTCTCCATCTCCCGCGCCGCATCCGCGGGAGAGTCGGAAAGTATAGGAGTTTTGGGTAACTGACTTCGAATGGGGCTGATGCTTGCAATGAAAAGGGCAAATTGGTCGAAATCTGCTCTAATGCTTGAACGTGTCCATCACGTTGATTGCCGCGGGGCCGAGCAGCACGATGAACAAAGTCGGTAAGATAAAAATCATCATTGGAATCGTCAGCAGGGCCGGCAGGCGTGCCGCCTTCTCCTCGGCGCGGGTCATGCGCGCGGTGCGCATCTCGGTGGCAAGGACCCGCAATGACTGAGCCAGCGGCGTACCGTATTTGGCGGTCTGCTGCAGTGTATTGACGACGCCGCGCATGCCGTCCGAGTCGGTTCGGCTGTTCAGATTGTCGAACGCCATGCGGCGGTCCGGCAGAAAAGTCAGCTCGGCCGCGGTGATGCCAAATTCTTCCGCGAGTTCGGGCCAACTGTTGCCGAGCTCGCGCGATATCCGAACCAAGGTTGCGTCGAGGCTGAGCCCGGCTTCGGCACAGATCACCATCAGGTCGAGCCCGTCGGGCAACGCCAGCTGGATCTGCTTGGCGCGTTTGTCGGCGGCGTTCCTCAGATAGATCTTCGGGGCGTAGAAGCCGAACAGGACCGCCGCCATTGACGGCACTAACGCGAATTGGGACGGCAGCGGCATTAGATGCAGCACGTGGGTGTCCAGCAAAATCAGCGCGCCGAAGCCAAACGGTAGGCTGATCTGCGCAAACAGATACTTCACCATTGCATCCTGCGATCGGAAGCCGGCACGTGCCAGCATCTGGCGCGCTTCGGCGGCTTGCCGCGAGCGCAGCAGATTGAGCCGCGTCACGGCCTCGCGCATAAATCCGACCGGGGTCCGACGGTGCGCGCTGCGGCGGTTCGCGAGCGCCGATTGGCGCAGCGTTTCCTTGCGGTCGACGATCTGTTCGAGACGCCGCTCGAAGGCGCTGTTTGGCCGAAACGCCTGCCACATCGCAAAGAACATCACCAAAGTCGCCAGAGAAGCGAGCACGATGATGACGTCGTCGAGCCCCATCCCCGCCGGCAGCCAATCGGCGATGTGAAAATCCTGGGTGTTCCTCATATTTCGAACCGCGCCATCTTGGTCATGATGCCGACCCCGGTACCGAGCATTGCCAACGCCAGGCCGTCGAGAAGAAAGCCGCGGATATCACTGTAAAGCGGCGCCAGATAATGCGGCGAGGTCAGCGCGAGCATCACAATGACCAGGACGGGCATGCCGGCCAGAATCATCGTGGTAGCCCGCGTCTCGCTCGACATGGCGCGCACCTTGGCGCGCATCTGGCGGCGCCGGCGCAGCACGTCGGCGAGATTGGCTAAGGTTTCGGCAAGGTTGCCGCCGGTCTCCCGCTGAACGCTGAGCGCGATGATGAAGAAGCGAAATTCCGGCACATCGATACGGTTGGCGATGTCCCACAACAGGCCTTCGAGATCACGGCCCATCCGCATGCCGCCCTCGACCCGACCCAGCTCGTCGCCGACCGGATCACCGATCTCCCGGCCCGCGCCGATGATCGCTTCGCTGATCGGCAGGCCCGAGCGCAGCGCCCGCACCATCAGGTCGATAGCCTCGGGAAACAACTTGACAAAGGCGGCGACCCGACGCTTTCCCATACGGCCCACCGCCATGTGGGGCAACGCGGCCCCGATCAGGAGCCCGACGAACAGGCTCGCGACGACGCCGATCGGAGTCGTGCAAACGAGGGTGATTGCAGCAAACAGAGCAATACCGAGGACACTCATCGTATACTGACCGACGCTGATCCGCCGGCCGGTGCGCGCGAGGCGGTGAGCGAGCATCTCGCGACGCGGCAGCCATTGCCGCGCGATGCGATCGATATTGGGCGTCGCGCTTTGCTGCCGTGAAAGCGATCGGGTGGCGACCGCTTGGACGGATGCAACTCCCTTCGCCCTATCGCGTATTTCGGCCAGGCGCCGCTTGAAGCGCCGGCCGCTGGCGCCCTCGCTCACTGCATAGGCAACGAGGCAGAGGATCAATGCGACACTGGCTGCGCAAGCGATCGCGATCGTCGTCTCCGGATCGAGCGGTATACCCATTTTCAGGTCCCTCTTTGCCGCTGCAAGCGGGCGAAGTTGACGGTGCCGCCGATGCTGATCGCGCTCGCAGTTAACCCTCAGGCCTGGCAGAATTTCGCGACAAGCGTGACGTTCCAGGGCACGATCAGGGGGCGATGAACGGAAAGGAGTAACTGATCTGCAGCTGGGTGCCGCAGGCGGGCTTGACGTTGAAGCTGGTTGCTGCGACTGCAAATCCAAGCACCTGCCCGTCGCTTGAGGGTGCGTTTTTATCGATCCAGAAGGCAATTGCGCCAGTTGCCCAGGTTGTCGGCGCAGTTGCTGGAATGACGCCGGAGCGGTTGATATCGATCTTGCCATGTTGCTCTCGGTCGTGCTGGTGAGCATCACCGTGACCCCACCTGTCGTGGTAACCGAACCGCCCCCGAAATCTTAAAGGCGCCACGATCGAGGATATAGACACCTGCGGTCATTGTAAGCGATGCGTGTGCCGCTGATATCGATGCAGTAATGCCTTTGGCCTGGGTAGTCGGACTGGCGGCCCGCCAGCCCCCGCGGCGATCACGGCCGAATACGCGGCTCGGTCAGCTGCGCCCTGCATGTTTCGCTGCGCCATCTGCCAATAGCCAACGTCAATCGCGACACCGGCAAAGCCCATGAGTACGGTTGCTGCCAGCGCAGCAAACACCGCGACGAGGTCGGCAGTAGAGACGATAGACCAGCCCGAACACCGACAGCCTTCATCACATCTGCCACCGTCGGGCCGCCAAAGACAACGGGCCGGTCGTGAGCAGGACGTCGCTATCATTGACTAATAAGATTGCTCAATCGTTAAACGACGTTTACCTCCATCGAATGTTTCAAAGTTACAGCGCGATCGAGGGCTTAGTCGGAGCCATCGAGCGTCGATCGAACAGCCTCTTCTCTCCCACGGAACATCTCGCCGTAAAGAGACGGCCAAACCCCGTTAGATGCACTATAGATTACGCCCGACATCAGCACTGCCAAGGCAAAAGACCAGGGGTATATTCGTCTGGAACGGCTAAAAGGCCGTGATCGCCAGATCGAGCTCGCGGCCCGATCCGCCGCACTTCGGCCGGCTTGCCATCGAATGTCAGGAGGTCTTTCTCGAAGAGCTCGACCCCGTTGAACCCGACCGATGTCGCAGCTTCGAGTTTCTCGGGCAGGGTACCGGCGAGCGAGACGTTCGCTACCGAGCGAGGGAGCGGGAACCACTTTGGACGCACGACCCCCCTTCCTTCAGATGTCAAGGAACACGGTTTCGGTTTCGCCGTGTGGACCGCGTTGCAGCCGGATGTCGAGCCTCCACTGGCTCTCGCTCACGGATCGGGCGAGCAGGGTGGCCCGGCGCTTGGCATCTT
>VAZT01000033.1 GCA_005884825.1 Alphaproteobacteria bacterium | reverse complement strand
TGCGAGTGGATTTTTTTTGAAGAAATCCTCCGACGGAATGGTCAGCCTTTCACCGTCGACGACAAAGCCGCCAAGGGCCCGCCGCCCACTCCCCCACCGCACCCATGATAGCGGACGTTTGTGCTTCTGATCGGCTTCCAGAATTGCGCAGAAAATCCGGGTCAGATCCCCGACATCTTTGGCCACCAGAAAGTAGTGCTTCATGAAGCGCTCGACGCCGCGGCTGCCGGCATGATCGGTGTAACCCATACGTCGCCCGATCTCGGTCTGCAGGTCGAAGCTCAGCCGCTCCTCGGCGCGGCCGGCGAGGTAATGAATGTGGCAGCGAACCGTCCACAGGAATTTTTGGGCGCGATCGAACCGTTGCGCCTCCTCCGCCGACAACACCCCCAACTCTACGAGCTTGCCGACATCGTCGGTGCGATAGATGTATTTGGCGATCCAAAACAATGTGTGCAGGTCTCTGAGCCCGCCCTTGCCCTCCTTGATGTTCGGCTCGAGCTGATAACGGCTGTCGCCGACGCGATTGTGCCGCGCGTCCCGTTCGGCGAGCTTGCTTGCGACGAATTGCGCCGCACTGCCCTTTACGATGTCCGAATCAAAGCGTCTTTTCAGTTCATCGAAAAGCGCTTGTTCGCCCCATAGATAGCGCGCCTCCAGCAATCCGGTGCGGATCGTCAGATCGGATCTGGCCTGACGAAGGCATTCGTCGACAGACCGGGTCGATTGCCCGATTTTGAGGCCAAGGTCCCACAGCAGATAAAGCAGATACTCGACGACCTGCTCGGTATGGGGGGTCCGCTTGTACGGCAGCAGGAACAAAAGGTCGATATCGGAATAGGGGGCGAGTTCGCCACGCCCATAGCCGCCCACGGCAACGATTGCCAAACGCTCGCCCGAAGTCGGGTTGGGGAGCGGATAGATCACTTGGGTCACCAGATCGAACAACGCGCGGATCAACTGATCCATCAAGAAGCACTGCTCGTGGATCGTTGCGGCGCCGTCGCCCGTCGCCTCGAAGCGGCGATGGATCTCGGCGCGCCCCGCCGTCAGAGCCACCTTTAAGGGGGCGACGAACGCACTGCGATCGTGCCCGGATCCCTTTGCCGAGCGTGCTGCGGCGGACAATTGTTCGGCCAAAGCCCTGCGATCGATGATGTCGCGTTGCCGCGTGATACTGCCCATGACGATTCCCTTCGTCCGGAACTCTCTCCGGCGCTAAAAGGCTTGTACCGGTATCGACGGTTATGACCGAGCCGATCGTGTGCTTGAGATGGGTAACGCAAGCCATTACCGCGAGGGAATTTTCGGTGTGATTGCTTTCCTCAGGCCGCGCTGCCCGGACCGGCGATATCCGCTAGAAGCGGGTTGAACCTGTCGGCCGCTTCGTATTGCACCCAATGCCCCGCTCCCGGAATAACCTCGAACCGGGCACCCGGTTGGACAATGCGCAATGCTCTGGCGCGATCATCGAGATGGGGGTAGGCGGTGGCGTCGCGCTCGCCCCAAATCCCGTCGATGCGCGCCTTGATGAGCGGCAGCGCCCGTGCAAGCGTGTCGGCGCGTGAGAACCTCCGGCTCTTGACGCGGCCACGCGGTGCGTTCTGCGCCTGGATATAGACCGCGAGCTCGTCGATTTTGCCTCGGTCGGCGATCATCAGCGCTGCGAGATTATGACGGGCGATGGCGAGCGCCTCGGCCTCGGAAGCACCTTCGGGCAGCCGGCGAAGCTCGGTGGGCTGTCGAACCAGCCCGAGACCATTCGACCCGACAATAGTAAAGGTGCGCACGCGATCACCCAGTTGCGCGGCGACATGACCGCGGACTCTCCGAGACCCGGCAGATCCGGTGCTGCAACGGCGAAACTCCGTGATAATGGAAGGACATTGCGTATCCAGTGCGTCCACGACCCGTACCCGCCATGCAGCAGTGCCAAGGGCGGTCCCTCTCCCCATACATGCCAGATCATGTGACCATCTCCGCAAGGCGTCTCGACGCGTTGCGCTTCGGCCGCCACGCCTTGCACGAAGGCCACGGTTTCTTCGCTGATCAAATTCGACATTCGTCCCTCGTCAGTGCCTGCCTACAGGCTAAACCGGTTTCGCACCGAACGCATAGGCCCGCCGCCGAGAGCGGGCATGGAACCGCCTTCGAGCGGACATGTTCAGCGAAGAGAAACCGATTTGGAGAGAGCCATGGAGGACAAGAGAGAGCGCGCTCACGACATCGCCGAAGAAGGTTTGGACAAACTCGTCGAGGGCGACACGAAAACCGGCGAAAAGTTGATCGACAAAGCGAAGAAAATTGATCCGAAAGCGGTCGACGAATTGGCTGAAGAGGTTGAACGCGACAAGGAGAAAGCAGAGCGGTTCGTCAATAGAAAGCCAGCCTGACGCAATCGCTGTTGCGCACGCTCGGCACCCGACCCCAATATGGCTCCGCTCAACGGGAGGGAAGCATGAAGGAGAATCGGGTAAAACGCATACTGCTCGAGGGCGGGCTCGCGCTGGGCACGCATGTCGGCGGGATTGCCGACCCGCAGATCGTTGAAATCATCGGACTGGCAGGCTTCGACGCCGCCTTTATCGACATGGAACACACCACCTACGATCTGCACGATGTACAGCTCGCGGTTATGGCGGCCGAGCGTGTCGGCATCACCCCGATTGTCCGCACACCCGGCTTCGATCCGGCCTTCATCCTGCGGCTGTTGGATATGGGCGTGCAGGGCATCCAGGTGCCGCATGTGAGCAGCGCCGAGACTGCGCGCGCGGCGGTACAGGCGGTGCGCTATCCGCCGCTCGGCGAGCGGGGGATGGCGGCCGGCAGCCGAGCCGCCGATTATGGACGGATCCCGCTCGTCGAGCATATGGCGCAGTCCAACCGCGAGATCCTCCTCGCCTGCATGATCGAGGACATGGCGGCCGTCGAGCGGATCGATGAGATCGCCGCGGTCGAGGGCGTCGACCTGCTGGCGGTCGGCCCGTCGGATCTGTCGCGTTCGCTCGGCGTCAGCGGCCAGCCCGATCATCCGAGGCTCGTTGCCGCGATCGACCGCGTGCGCGGGGCGGTCAAGAACGGCGCCGGCGCACGACTGGCCCTGCCGCTCAATCACGCCGCCTTTCCGCGTAATGCGGCTCAACTCCGGGATCTCGGCGCCGGTTACACCAATTGCGCGCCGACGCCGGAAGCTCGCCTGCTGCATTCGTTGCAGACGCAGCTGTCGGAAGCCCGCAAGCTTCTCGGATAGGCTAAGCGGCGGCCCTTGCCAGCCGGATCGCCCTATCACGCATCACCGGCCAGATGAGCCGGCTCGCGATGCGCGCGAGGGAACCATGGGGGTTTAGCCCTACTGCCTTGAATATGAGCCGGACGCCGTGTGCGACGTGGTGCTTGTGGCAGAGCGCGTAAGCACGCCGTGCGTAGGCGCGGCGGCAACGATCTCGATCGTAAGATCCCGCGGTTTCGTTCGCGGCATAATAGGCATAAGCGAGCTCATCATCCTCGGATTCGGCGATCCGCCCGGCCGCCACCCGAATGCGCCTGAAGAAGCCGATGCGATCGCGCTCGAGGCAGCGCGTCAGGTTCTTGTAGAACAGCTTGTAGTGGCGAATCTCGTCGGCCGCGATGTTTCGGCAGATCTCCTTGAGCACCGGTTCCCGTACCGCGTCGCGCAGCGCTGCGTAATAGGAACTCGTCCCGACTTCGACGATGCAGCGCGCGATCATCTCTCCTGAACGAGATCCGCGGCGTGAGGTGTCGCAGTCGAAATCGACCCGGTAGCCGGCCTGAAAGCGGTCAAAGGCGGCCTCGAAATCGAATTCGGGATCGGCGAGCTCGGCCCAGCGGGCCAACGCCTTGCCGTGCTGGATTTCCTCCGCGCCCCACCGCCGCGCGCCTTCCTGGAAATCGCGGTCGTCGTCGAAAATCCGGCACAAATGATGGGCATACGCAGCGCCATTATATTCGACGAGGCTTGCTGCTTTGACGAGCTTTACGATTTCTGGATCGAGCCTGCTGCGGTCGAACCGTTCCCAGGGTATCTCGTCGAGGGTCCAGCTCAACGCGCGCCTCCGCTCTCTCCCGTCAGCTTCTCTCGCAGCAGTTCATTGACCAGCGCGGGGTTGGCCTTGCCTTGGGTCGCGCGCATGATTTGGCCGACGAAAAAGCCGTAGAGCTTGTCCCGGCCGGCGCGGTATTCGGCAACTTTGTCGGCGTGGGCTGCCAGCACAGTGTCGATTGCCGCCTCGATCGCGCCCGAATCGGTCACCTGGCGCAGCCCCTTCGCCTCGACGATCGATCCGGGGTCGGCGCCGGTAGCCACCATTTCGGCAAACACCTCCTTGGCGAGCCGGCCGGAGAGCGTACCGTTAGCGATGAGGTCCATTAACGACCCCAGCTGCTCGGCCGAAACCGGCGATTGCTCGATCCCGACCCCGAGCCGGTTCAACGCGCCGAACAGATCGCCCATGACCCAGTTCGCCGCGGCCTTGGGGTCCCGCCCGGCGGCAACTCGCTCGAAGTACAGCGCGGTCTCCTTCTCGGCCACCAGCACGGCCGCATCGTCGGGCGACAGGCCATAGGCCGACACAAAACGTGCTTTCTTTGTGTCGGGCAACTCGGGGAGCTGGACCCGCATGCGCGTGACCCATTCGGGATCGAGCACCAGCGGCGACAGGTCGGGATCGGGAAAATACCGGTAATCGTGTGCTTCCTCCTTCGACCGCATCGGCCGAGTGATGTTGCGGCCGGCATCGAAGAGGCGGGTCTGTTGCGCGATAGTGCCGCCCTCCTCGATGATATCGATCTGGCGGCGCGCCTCGTACTCGATCGCCTGCATGACATGACGGATCGAGTTGAGGTTCTTGATCTCGCAACGCGTGCCATAAGGCTCGCCTGGGCGGCGCACCGAGACGTTGCAGTCGCAGCGCAGCGACCCCTCCTCCATATTGCCGTCACAGGTCCCGAGATAACGCAGGATCGAGCGCAATTTGCGTAGATATATGCCGGCTTCCTCGGCGCTGCGCAGATCGGGCTCCGAGACGATCTCCATCAGCGCGATGCCGGCCCGGTTGAGGTCGACATAGGAGAGGATCGGGTGTTGGTCGTGCAGGCTCTTGCCGGCGTCCTGCTCGAGATGCAGCCGGGTGATGCCGATCTCGCGCGTCGTCCCGTCGGGCATGTCCAACGCTACCTTACCACGGCCGACCACCGGTTGCTGGTATTGCGAAATTTGATAGCCCGGCGGCAGGTCGGGGTAGAAGTAGTTCTTGCGGTCGAATACGCTTTCGAGCCTGATCTCGGCATCGAGAGCGAGCCCGGTCTTGACTGCTTGCTCGACGCAAAACCGGTTGATGACCGGCAACATGCCCGGAAAGGCGGCATCAACTGGGGAGACCTGGGTGTTCGGCTCGGCACCGAATTGGGTCGCCGCTCCCGAAAACAGCTTGGCCTTGGAGACCACCTGGGCGTGGACCTCGAGCCCGATCACGGTCTCCCACCATCCCGTGCGGCCTTCCATCATAGTCGCGCCCCCGCAACACAATTGCGCTCTCCGCCCATTGGGGGGACAGGGAGGAGACCCGTCGCGGAGCGGCGGGGAGGGCGAGGTGGGCGCCCGGCGAGCGCTCTGGAATCCCCCACCTCGCCCCAACCCTCTCCGCCCCCAGGGGCGGAGAGGGAGAAGAATGGAGCGTCGATCATCGAGGGCCTCCCGCGACAAAGCTCGGCAAGCACCGAAATTGCGCGGCACTCTCCAGCACGTCGCCGACCCGCAATACCGTTTCCTCGTCAAAAGCCCGGCCGATGATCTGCAAGCCCAGCGGCAGCGCGTCGCCCGAAAGCCCAACAGGCACCGCAATCGCCGGTACACCGGTCAGGTTGGCAGGTACGGTGAAGACGTCGTTCAGATACATCGCTATCGGGTCTTCGGCCTTCTCCCCGATAGCGAAGGCGGCCGATGGCGCCGTCGGAGTGAGGATGCAGTCGACCCGCTCGAAAGCCGTCACGAAGTCGCGCGTGATCAGCGTGCGCACCCGTTGAGCCTTCAAGTAATAGGCATCGTAATAACCTGCCGACAGGACGTAAGTGCCGATCAGCACTCGGCGGCGAACTTCGGCGCCAAACCCGGCCGCGCGCGTCAACTCGTAGAGGTCGTCGAGGGTCTCGCTTTCGACCCTGAGGCCGAAGCGGACGCCGTCATAGCGCGCGAGGTTCGAGGACGCCTCGGCCGGCGCGATGATGTAGTAGGCCGGCAGCGCATATTTCGTCATCGGCAGGCCGATCTCGACCGGCTCCGCTCCCGCCGCGCGCAGCCATTCGACCCCTTGTTGCCACACTTCTTCGATCTCCGCCGGCATGCCGTCGACACGGTATTCCTTGGGGACGCCGATTCGCAGGCCGCGGATGTCTCCCGTCAATGCCGCTTCGAAATCCGGCACGGCTACCGGCGCAGAGGTCGAATCTTTCGGATCGTGCCCGGACATCGCTTTCAGCATGATCGCGGCGTCGCGCACCGTCCGGGTCAGCGGCCCGGGATGATCGAGCGAGGAGGCGTAGGCAACGACCCCCCAGCGCGAGCAGCGGCCATAGGTCGGTTTGAGCCCGACGATCCCGCAAAAGCTCGCCGGTTGGCGGATCGAGCCGCCGGTATCCGTGCCAGTGGCGGCAAGCGCGGCGCGCGCGGCCACCGCGGCCGCCGAGCCGCCCGACGAGCCGCCGGGAACGAGAGGCCGGTTGTCGCCGGGCCGGCGCCACGGGTTTTCGACCGGGCCGTACCAGCTCGTCGTATTCGACGAGCCCATCGCAAACTCGTCGAGATTGGCCTTGCCCAACATGACCGCACCCGACTGCCACAACTTGTCGGTGACCGTCGATTCATATGTCGGGCGAAACCCGTCGAGGATGTGGGAAGCCGCCGTGGTCAGCACGCCCTTTGTGCAATAGAGGTCCTTGACCGCGAGCGGGATGCCGTCGAGCGGCAAGGCCTCGCCCCTCGCCAGCCGCTGATCGGCGGCATCGGCCATCGCCAGCGCCTGCTCCGGGGTCGGCGTGATGTAGGCGTTGAGCGGTTCGATCTCGCTGACCGCGCCGTTGTAGGCGGCCGTCAGCTCGCGAGCGGAGAATGATCTGCGGGCGAGCCCGTCCCGCGCTTCCGCCAGGGTCAAGGCGAGCAACGAAGGGTCGCTCACTCGACCACCTTCGGGACCACAAAGAACCCGCGAGCTGTGCGTGGGGCGTTCGCGAGAATTTCCTCGCGGCGGCCC
>VAZT01000032.1 GCA_005884825.1 Alphaproteobacteria bacterium | reverse complement strand
AATGATCGAGAGGTAACCGGTCGCGCTACCGAGCTGAAATGCCGCCTGACGATGAATTCAATGCGCCGTGACTATGGCCGGGTGCGACCGCTGGAAGTCTTGCGCTCGCAGCGGAAGGCGGGCACCGTAGCTGCATGGAGATGCACCAGGTCCGCTATTTTCTGGCGGTTGCCGACACGCTGAACTTCACGCGCGCTGCCGAGCAATGCCACGTCTCGCAGCCGGCACTGACCCGTGCGATCCAGCAGCTCGAGGAAGAGCTCGGCGGTCTGTTGCTGCGGCGGGAACGGAAGCTGACGCACCTGACCGACTTCGGTCGATTGATCGAGCCGCATCTTCGGCAGCTGGCGGCCGATGCCGAGGCAGCGAAGAGCACCGCTAAGCGCTTCCTCAATCTTCAGGAGGCACATATCCGGCTGGGAGTCATGTGCACGGTGGGGCCGGCGCGCTTCATGGGTTTCCTCGCCGGTTTTCACGCCGCCAACCCAGGATGTGAGATCACGCTCGTCGAAGGCGTCCCCGCTCGATTATCGGAGATGCTTCTGCAGGGAGAACTGGATCTGGCCGTCATGGCTCAGCCGGATGCCTTTAATGAGCGTCTCGATGTCCTGCCTCTCTACCGCGAACGGTTTTGCATTGCTTTCCCGACCGGACACCGGCTAGAGCAGCAGAATCGAATCCGCATTTCTGATGTCGCCGGAGAGACGTATCTGCGGCGGATCAACTGCGAGTACCGTGACTTCTTGGCCGAGCGCCTGCGCGAACAGGGCCTCGCGACGCGTGTCGGGTTCCAGAGCGAGCGCGAGGATTGGATCCAGATGATGGTCGCGGCCGGGTTTGGGGTCTGCTTCCTGCCGGAGTTTTCTCCTACAATCCCGGGCGTGAGAACACAGCCGGTTAGCGAGCCGGAGGTCGTCCGCGAGGTCTCGCTCGTATCAATGTCGGGCCGGCGCTTTTCGCCTGCAGTGCTCGCCTTCATCCGCGCGATCCGCGCGCATGATTGGACAAGCTAACTGGTCGCGGGCAGCGCCGGCGTGGACTAAGGCCGCAGGGTGAGCCCCAGGGTCCTTCATTCTGCTGCCAAGGGGATCGGTTGATCCGTTGTTGAACTGATTTTTTCAGCGATCGTCGCCGTCTGTGCTTTGGAAGAAATATCGCGCAGCAGCAGGGCGACGAGACCGGTCCAACCGGTCTGATGCGAAGCACCGACGCCGCGCCCGCTGTCCCCGTGGAAATACTCGTAGAACAAAACATTGTCCCGGAAAGCCGGGTCGCTCTGATGACGAGCCGAATCGCCGAACATCGGCCGACGGCCGTTCTCGTCAATCAGAAATAGCCGGGATAGCCGACGCGATAGCTCGGTGGCGACCTCCTCGAGATTCAGATATCGCCCCGAGCCAACTGGGCACTCGACCCGGAAATCGTCGCCGTAATAGCGATGGAACCGCCGCAGTGATTCGATCAGCAGAAAATTGACCGGCATCCAGATCGGACCGCGCCAGTTCGAGTTGCCGCCGAAGACGCCAGACGTCGACTCCCCGGGGGCATAGCTCACGCTGAACCGACTTCCCTCGTGCTCGAATACATAGGGGTTCTTCTCATGGAATTTCGAGACCGCACGGATACCGTAATCCGACAGAAATTCAGTCTCGTCGAGCATGCGGACCAATAACCGCTTCATCCGGTGGCCGCGTAATAAGGACAGCAGGTGCCGTTCCTCGGAGTTCGGTTCGTTCCAACGCGAAACGAGCCGCGCCAGATCGGGCCGGTATTCGAGGAACCAGCGTAGCCGGCGCGTGAATTCGGGCAATCGGCTGAAGACGCAGCCGTCGAGCACCTCGACGGCGAATAGGGGGATCAGTCCGACCATCGAGCGCACCCGCAGAGGCACGCGCCGCCCGCCGGGCACTTGCAAGACGTCGTAGTAAAACTCGTCCTGCTCGTCCCAAAGACCGATGCCTTCGCCACCGAAATTGCTCATCGCTTCGGCGATATACAGAAAGTGCTCGAAGAACTTTGTCGCCACATCTTCATAGACGTGGTTGTCTTCAGCGAGCGCGAGGGCGATGCGCATCAGGTTCAGCGTGTACATCCCCATCCATGCCGTGCCGTCGGACTGATTGATATGCCCGCCGGTCGGCAATGGCGCGCTACGATCGAAAATCCCGATATTGTCGAGGCCAAGAAAGCCGCCCTGGAAGACGTTACGGCCTTCCGCGTCCTTGCGGTTGACCCACCATGTAAAGTTCAGCAGCAGCTTATGGAAGATGCGTTCGAGAAACGCGCGGTCGGCGACACCATGCCGCTCGCGATCCATCTGGTACACCCGCCACGCCGCCCACGCATGCACCGGTGGGTTGACGTCGCCAAAGGCCCATTCATACGCCGGTAATTGACCGTTCGGGTGCATGTACCATTCGCGCGTCAGCAGCAGCAGCTGATCCTTGGCGAAATCCGGATCGACATGCGCTAGTGCGACGCAGTGAAAGGCGAGATCCCAGGCCGCGTACCAGGGGTATTCCCATTTGTCCGGCATCGACACGATGTCGGCATTGTTGAGATGCCCCCACTTGGCGTTGCGGCCGTACCGGCGGCCCTCGGCGGGATTCGGCTGCAGCGGGTCGCCGCGAAGCCACTCCGGAATATCGAAACAATAGAACTGCTTTGACCAGAGCATGCCAGCCAGCGCCTGACGCTGCACAAGGCGTGCATCGGCATCCGGCACATCGGCTTGCAATGCCTCGTAAAATTCGTCGGCTTCGGCGCGCCGGCATGCGAGGATGTCATCGAAATCGTCGAGACCGCTCGCTGCCTGCTCCGGTCGCAACCTCAACCGCAAGCGAACAGAGCCGCCGCCTGCAATCAGAAATCGGTAATGCGCCGCCGCCTTGGTGCCGGTCGCCTCCGGATTGACGGCGTCGGCACGGGCCCGTACGACGAAATCGTTGATGCCGTCTTTGAAATAGCCCTGAGCGTCGCTCCCCCACAGCCGGCGGCTGTTCGATTCGTTCTCGCAGAACAACAGTTCGGGAGCGTCATCGCAGATCAGTCGCATCGTGGCCAGCTGCGGGTGGATCGCAACGACTTCGCTGCCGCTGACCTTGCGAAGCAGTGGTTTCTGGACACCGGGTTTCCAAGACCAGACATTTCGAGCCCAGAGCTGCGGCAGGATGTGGAGCGGCGCCGGCTCGCTGCCGCGGTTGGCCGCGACGATTTCCATAAGAACATCGTCGTGACCCGCCTTCGCGTAAGTGACCGCGATATCGAAGTAGCGGTCATCGTCAAAGGCACCGGTATCGAGCAGCTCGAACTCCGGATCGTCGGCGCCGCGGCGGCGGTTCTCTTCGACGAGCCGCGCATACGGAAATTCCGCTTGCGGATATTTGTACAGCATCCGCATCCAGCTGTGGCTCGGTGTTCCGTCGAGGTAATAGTACAGCTCCTTGACATCTTCGCCGTGGTTGCCTTCGGAATTGGTCAAACCGAACAGGCGCTCTTTGAGGATTGGATCGCGCTCGTTCCACAAAGCGAGACCGAGGCAGAGGTAGAGCTGGTCGTCGCCGAAACCCGCGATACCATCCTCGCCCCAGCGGTAGGCGCGGCTGCGGGCATGGTCATGCGGCAGATATTCCCAGGCATTCCCGTGCTCGCTGTAATCTTCCCGAACGGTGCCCCACTGCCGCTCGCTGAGATACGGGCCCCAGTGGCGCCACGGTGCGCCGGCGCGGGCCTCATCGAGACGATGTGCCTCGGCAGTTTCTGCCAGAACCTTGCGCTTAGTTTGCGGTGTTTTCATCGGCATCGCTCCACTCCCTCCCGGCGCTCGTTGCTTGAATTACCGTCCGATGGAGTACGAAGCCAATTCCGTTCGGTTATGGAATCGATGTGTTGGCGATGAACAAAAATCAGCTAAGAAGAAGGGCCGAGCCGCCGGATGTAGGGCGTTCGGCATCGGCTCGGGACGATGGAGGTCGGTTTCGATGACGCGGTTGACCGATTTACCGCCGGCGCAAGCTACGCGGCTGGCGCAGCTGGAGTGTCCAAGCTTCGATACGCAGCCCTGGGTCAGTGGGCCGCATTTGTCGCGGCGCAGGGTTGCGATCGTTTCCTCTGCCGGTCTCGTGCGCCGCGGAGAAGAGCCTTTCCGCGGCCGTGATCCCGATTATCGGGTGATCCCCGCCGACACGAAGCCGCGAGAGCTGCTGATCAGCCACATCTCGATCAATTTCGACCGGACCGGTTTTCAGGAGGACTGGAATGTCGTCTTCCCGATCGATCGGCTGAACGAGCTCGCAAATGAGCGCATGATTGGCTCGGTGGCGGGTTCCCATTACTCGTTCATGGGCGCGACCGATCCGCTGGAATTAGAGCCGTACGCCCGCGAAGTTGCCGGCCATTTAAAGGCCGATGCTGTCGAGGCCGTCATCCTTTCTCCCGTTTGACCGCTCTGCACGCGCGCCGTGGGCGCGCTGGGGCACTATCTCGAGGAGGAGGGTATCGCGACGGTCGCGATCAGCTTGATTCGGCCGCAGACCGAGCGTACCAAGCCGCCGCGCGCGCTCTGGGTTCCTTTCGAGCTTGGGCGACCGTTTGGCCCTCCGAGCAATCCCGAGTTCCAGAAGCAAGTAATTCTAGCTGCCTTGCGGCTACTCGATCACGACAAAGGGCCGGCCGTTATCGAGGACTTCCCGAATGACGATCCTCGCGCAGAACCCGATCCCGCGTGGAAACCGCCACAACTTCGAGCCGCGGCTCCCCGAGCGCCAGAAGCGCTTCCAGCTCGCTTAGAAGACGAGATCCTGCTGTTGCAACCGGCACACGAGCGCTGGGTGGCGATGCAGCACAGGACAACCGTCGGCTTGAGTGGCTCACCGATACGCGACAGCGGTCGCTATGTGGCCAAATGGCTGCGCGGAAATTCGCCCTCGAGCCCGCGCGAGGGGTTTTCCAGCCCCTTGATGCTGCGCTTTGCCATTGATGATTTGAAGGCCTTTTACCTCGAAGCGGCCGCGGCCGTCGACACAAGGCCGTCGAGCCGCCAACTCGGTGACTGGTTTTGGAACGATACGGCCGCGGGAGCTGCAATTCACGCCCTGCGAGCGGCACATATGACGAGCGATGACGAGCGGCTTAGGCTCATTGCCGGGAATTTCATGGTGCCGGCGGCACGCGTGCGCAGTTCGGGCTAGGGCCAGACTCGACAATTCGCGCCGAGGCATATGCGGTCCCCAACCGGCCATGACGTTTGCTTGCCTCCAAGACTAAACGGCTGACAAAACCGGAAGCCGCCGATCTCCGACAGAGCTATCGCTCAGCGCCGATAGCGGACTTTCCGCCGAGCGCAAATCTGATCGCCGGAAGCAACAGCCGCTAAGGTGAATCGGCTGCGACAGTCCGAGGGAGGCTGTGCTACTCGACGATATCGGCCTTCAAGCTGCCGATAAACCCGAGGA
>VAZT01000031.1 GCA_005884825.1 Alphaproteobacteria bacterium | reverse complement strand
TCGGTCTGACCGCGCGCGCCGCACTTTCCCGGGATATCCGGAAAATCGAACGGAATGTGACCCGCGTCACATCGTGCCCGTGGTGTCGCGCCCTATCGTGCAGGCGCGTTGCGAGCGGGAGAGTGTCATGGATGGAAATCTGGCCCAGTGCCAGCCTCTGAATAACCGAACCGACCAACCGGCAGGAGCAGGCAACCATCACATGGAGCTGCAAGTGGCCGTCCCGATGATTGTCGAGTTGGACGGGACCCGCTGCGAAGTCAGCGCATGGAGTGTCGCCGGTTTCGCACCCAAGACACCGCTCCCCGGACCCAGGCTCCAAGAGGTCAGAACCGCTCATGTGATGTTGCGGATCGGCGATGTCGAGGTCGGCTTCGATATACCCTGTCAAGTCACGCGGGAGACAGAACTCGGCGCTGCGGAATTCAAATTCTTAGGTGCATTCACCGAGCAGGCAGCGCTGCTTTACCGCGTCGCCGAAGATCGTCTTGCGGGATATGCCACGCAATTCGATTCGCTCTTGGCTTCTCAACCGGTTCGACAGTCCCGCAATAGAAGAAAACTTCTTCTGGGTGCAATGGTATCGTTATTGGGGATCAGCGTCCTAACGCTCGGCGTGGTGGCGCTGACCTCTCTTCTCACAGTGCGTTCGCGCGTTGCAGCGGTGACCGTGGAAGGTTTCGTGTTGCGCGCACCCGCCACCGGGATGCTCGCCGGCGATTTGCCTCCGCCGGGCAGCAGCGTCCATGAAGGCCAGCCGCTGTTCCAAATCTTGACGGCGGATATGACCACCAAAGTCGCGGAATTGTCAGGGGAGGTCAACCGGTTGCGGGTCGCATCCGCATACAGTCGTGCCCGCCTGCGGGAAGTAAAAGAAGTCACAAATAATCTCCGAACCTTGTCGGAACGGAAGCTCGATTCAATAAAGTCCAAAATTGCGGCCTTGGACACTCAAATCTCGCTATATACCAAACTGGTCGGGAATAAACAGTATCTTGCAGACCACGGTTTTCACCCACAGTCCGGGGTGGACACGCAGCGCGTCGATTTGGAATCTCGGATAGAAGCCCGGGACGATGCTCAGTCGGATCTAGAACTCGCCAGCACGCAGGCCGACCTGCTGAAATCCGGGGTGCTGACGGTGGACTGGCGAGATACCACCGAGACCAAGGCCACCATGCGGCTCCTCGCTGCCGAGGCCGAAGCAGCGATCATCAAGGCCGAGGCAATGTCGACCGCGGTGCTGCACGCGAACCAGGTTACCAGTCCGTGCGATTGCCTGGTGTACGCCAACGCCGCGAAGAGTGGCGAGGTGGTCGACGCCGGCAGCCTAATCGACACGCTCCGACCCGCTCGGGTGGTGCCGGTCGTCATGGCCCTGCTCCCGGCGGACCAGACGGCAGGGTTGACGATCGGTAATGGGGCGGGCGTCGCGCTGGTAAATGGACTGGTTATGGGGCGCCTCGAGAAGCTCTCCTACGATGATCAGCAAACCAGCCGTGTCGGCCTCTTTCCGCTCATCCGAAGCACAACTTCTTCCACCGCGGACCAGCAAATGGCGCAGGCAACGATTTCCCTGCCTGAAGACATTGATGCATCGCTGATTGGTACCCCGGCGCTGGTGGCGATCCGCTCGAACCCGCTGCCGCGCCTCTTGTCGGGGCTGTATGCCTTGCAGGCTTCGCTGTGAGCATGTCCGATTATCGGCTGCGTTCGTCCGCGATATCTTATTTCGCGGGGTGGATCCTGCTCGTCGGCACACTCGCGTTGTTCAGCACAATCGTCATGATGTCTGGCGTGCCCGATCTCACGGCCGATCCGTCGCTGATCGCCCTGGGGGCGATCGCGACCTGGCGTTATACATGGGCCGCAATCAATTTGGGGCGCGCTGCCGCTTATCAGTTTGCGGTGTTTCCGCGTATCAGACGCGCGTTGCCGACACGGGCGAACGCCTCCCACGTCTATGTCGTGGTGTTGAGCTATCACATGGGAGCCGAGGCCAACGCAGCGGTCTACGGCGCGCTCATTCGCGACCTTAAGCGCCACGGTCGTCCCGCGACGGTCGTTGCCTGCATCTCTGACCCTGTCGATTTTGAGGTACTGAACGCTTTCCGGCATCTGGGCAAGGTCCGGCTGATCCCATTGCAGCAATCCAACAAAGGCAAACGGGACGCAATGGAGCGCGGCTTGGCCCTGCTCGCGCAGAGCAACCCGCCGCGCGGGTCGGTCTTGGCCCTGATGGACGGCGACACCCTGGTACCGGAGGGCACGTTCGACCGCACCGTGCCTTTCCTGGTTGCCGACCCTGAGCTCGGGGCGTTGACGACGGACAATGTTCCGTTGGTAGCGGGAAGCGCCATTTCGCGTGAATGGTACCGTCTGCGCATGCGCAACCGCCATGAGCTGATGTCGTCTTTGTCGTTGTCGGAGCGGGTGCTCGTGTTGACCGGGCGGCTGTCCCTCTTTCGGGCCGAGATCGCCTTATCTCCCGAATTCATCGCTGCTGTGGGGCACGATGGCGCCTACCATTGGCGGCTGGGTCGCATCGGCATGCTTACCGGAGACGACAAGAGCACGTGGTTTTACGCGCTGCGCCGCGGCTGGAAGCTGATGTATGTCCCAGACGTGATCGTCTACTGCCTGGAAAAGTTGCCTCGGCAAGGGTTTTGCGGCAGCACGATCGCGCTGATGTTTCGCTATTTCGGAAATATGGCGCGCAACAATACGCGAGCGCTTCGGCTGGGACCGCTGCGTGTCGGCTGGTTTACCTGGCTGATATTGCTGGATCAGCGCGTCTCGCCCTGGACTTCGTTGTGGGGCCCGCTCTCGGCCGTCTCATTGGGCCTGTTCTACGATAAAAGCGTGCTGGCGATCTACGTTTGCTGGGTGTTGCTTACGCGTACCGCACAGTGTGCAATATTCGGATTGTTCCGGCTGACCTTCCACCCGCTGTTCCCGTTTCTGCAATTTTACAACCAGATTGTAGGCGCCTCCTTGAAGATAGCGGTATTCTTTAATCCCGACAAGCAATCATGGACACGACAGCTCACCGGTGGGGTTGCGGTCCGCCATCATGCGTCGTCCTCTGTATTGCTGTGGCTTTCACTGGCGTTGCTCGCCACCACCGCTGTTGTCGTAGCAACATTGTAAGGCACTGATAATGAAAACCACGTTGATCGCTGCTGGGCTGATGAGCGCAGCCCTGGCCCCGTATGCTGACGCGCAAATAATCCCTTGCAGTCAGCGGGCACCGCTTGCCTGGACCCTCTCATTTCCGCGGACCTCGTTGTCCAGCTGGCTTCATAGCCTGCCGGCTTATCGCATCTGGGGCACCCAGAACATGATGGTTCAGCACGAAGGCTCGACGAACGTTCTGGAAGTGACATATCCGAAAGGCTCCATCGATCCCGCGGCGACGGCCGCGCCGGTAGGTGGGGCAGGGTTCATTTATTCATCCGCCGTCCCGTTTTTATCCGGATGCCTCGCATACGATGTCGCGTTCGAACCTGGTTTCGATTTCGCCAAGGGCGGCAAGTTGCCGGGGTTGTACGGCGGAGACGCGCCTTCAGGCGGTGCCGACACGAGCAGAGGTTTCTCTACCCGCTACATGTGGCGGACGGGCGGGGCAGGGGAGGTATATGCCTATCTCCCGGAAAAGAACGCCCAATACGGCGAGAGTATCAGTACGGGAGCTTGGGCCTTCATACCAGGGCAATGGCAGCACTTGGAGCAAGAAGTAGTCGTGAATCATACCGGCTCGCATGACGGCGTGCTGCGGGTGTGGGTCGACGGCAAGTTGGTTGCGAACTGGACCGACATATTTTATCGCGTCAGTGACGATGTTCTGGTCGCCGGGCTCATGTTCAGCACGTTTTTCGGCGGCCACGATCCATCCTGGGCATCCCCTCGAGCGCAGTCGGCTTTCTTTCGTAATTTTCAGTTTTTCGGCAACGCCAAGGCGCAATAAAGCCGGCGTTTACAGATCCGACAACGTCGTGCGCGATTTCGTTACACGCTGACGAGTTTGCCGGGGTTCATGATGTTGGCGGGATCGAGGGCACGCTTGACGGCGCGCATCAGCCCGATCTCGACCGGCGATTTGTAGTGGGTGATCTCGTCCCGCTTCAGGCGACCGACGCCGTGCTCGGCGCTGATCGACCCATGAAGCTCGCGCACGACACCGTGCACGATGTCGTTGAACTCCTGCCAGCGCGCGAGATAGGCCGCGGTGTCGGCGCCCTCCGGCTGGGTCAGGTTGAAGTGGATGTTGCCGTCCCCGACATGGCCGAAGGCCATCGGCCGGATGCCGGGCAGCCTCTCGGTCACCCGGGCGGTGGCGCGGATGATAAAATCGGCGACCCGGCTGATCGGCACCGAGACGTCGTGCTTGATGGAGCCCGAATAGAGCTGCGCCTCGACGATCGCCTCGCGGATTTTCCAGAGTTCCCTCGTTTGCGACCCGCTCTCGGCGATGACCGCGTCCGCGAGCATATCCTCTTCGAGCGCCATTTCGAGCAGCCTCTCCAACAGCCCGCGGATGCCGCTCTCGGTCTGGCTGGACGACATTTCGAGCAAAACGTACCACGGATAAGGTGCTGCGAGCGGATCGATCGTCCCGGGCACGTGGACCAGCGCCAGATCGAGCGCGGCGCGCGGGATCAGCTCAAAGGCGGTCAGCTGATCGGCCGTGGCGGCGCGGGCGTGAGCGAAGAGCGTCATCACGTCGTCGACCCTGGCGAGCCCGAGAAACGCGGTCTCGACTTGGCGCGGCTTGGGAAACAGCTTCAGGGTCGCGGCGGTGATGATCCCGAGCGTGCCTTCGCCGCCGATGAAAAGATGCTTCAAATCGTAGCCGGTATTGTCCTTGCGCAACCCGCGCAGCCCGTCCCAGATCCGCCCATCCGGCAGCACGACTTCGAGACCCAAGGTCAGCTCGCGCGTATTGCCGTAGATCGTGAAATTGACCGGGTCGATCGCCCGGATGCGGTTCATGCGGCCGACCCCGAGAACAATGTTGTTCCCGTCCTCGGACGGGACGCCGCCTCCGACGAGGCCGGTGTTGCCGCCTTGCGGCACGATCGGCAGCTTGGCTTCGGCGCAGATCCGCACCACCGCTGCGGCTTCCGCGGTCGATACGGGCCGAACAATCAGCCGCGTGGCGCCGCGCCAGAGGCGGCGCGCCTCGACCAGGTAGGGTTCCTGCTCGGCCGCATCGGCGATCCAGCCCCGAGGCCCGACAACTGCCTTGATCCGTTCCAGCGCCGCCTCGATTTCCATGCCTCCGCCCCTTAAACCTGCAGCCGCCACCTGAGGGTTTCCCCGGCGCGAAACGGGACCACGGCACGATCGCCTTCGCCGATTCGCTGCGGTACCGTGAAGGACTCCCGCCGCAACGTGATCCGCGCATCGTTTGGCGGGAGGCGATAAAATTGCGGTCCGTTGAGCGATGCAAAGGCCTCGAGCCGGTCGAGCGCCGCTTCCTCCTCGAAAACCTCGGCATAGATCTCAAGCGCGCACGGGGCGGTGAAGATGCCGGCGCAGCCGCATGCCGTCTCCTTGGTGGGAAACGCGTGCGGCGCGCTGTCGGTGCCAAGAAAGAACCTCTCGTCACCCGACGTCGCGGCCCGACGCAGGGCCAACCGATGCTTCTCGCGTTTGGCGATCGGCAGGCAATAGAGGTGCGGGCGGATCCCGCCGGCAAAGATCGCGTTGCGGTTGATCACGAGGTGATGCGCGGTGATCGTCGCCGCCAGGTTAGGCCCGGCCGAGGTTACGTAGTCCACCGCTTCTTTGGTCGTGATGTGCTCAAGCACGATGCGCAGTTCGGGCAGCCGTCGCCGCAGCGGGTCGAGCACCCGGTCGATAAACACCGACTCGCGGTCGAACACGTCGACCTCCGGGTCGGTCACCTCGCCGTGGATCAACAGCGGCATGCCGAGCCCTGCCATGCATTCGAGCACCGGCGTGATTCGGTCGTAATCGATGACGCCAAAGGCCGAATTGGTCGTTGCCCATGCCGGGTAGAGCTTGACCGCCGTGAACACCCCTTTTTCATAGCCCCGGGCGACCTCTTCGGGCTCGGTAGTGTCGGTCAAATAACAGGTCATCAGCGGCGCGAAATCGCTACCCAGCGGGAGAGCAGCGCGGATGCGCTCGCGGTACGCATACGCCGCCGCGACATCGGCCACCGGCGGTACCAGGTTTGGCATTACGATCGCGCGGGCGAACTGCCGGATGGTGAACGGCAGGACCGCGGCAAGCATTACCCCGTCACGCAAATGGACGTGCCAATCGTCGGGGCGCCGTAAGGTAATCGGGTCGATGTTTTCCGGCATGTGCTGCTCCGCAGACCCCGTTTCTGTGGCACGCCCTTGTAAGAAGGATCGTGGCTTCCGATTTTAATAGCACTCTCGCGCAGCGAGTGCTAATCCTTGTCACGCAAGGATATTCTCAGAATTTGTATCGCCTTCCTCGTGAGGGCGACCGGATTCAAACTCAGGAAAGATCTGCATGAAACTCAGACCTTTGCACGACCGCGTGCTGATCCGGCGGGTGGAGCAGGAGGCAAAGACGACAGGCGGGATTATCATTCCCGACACCGCTCAGGAAAAGCCGATGGAAGGTGACGTCATCGCAGTCGGTCCGGGTGCCCGTGGCGACGACGGAGAGGTGCATCCGCTCGACGTCAAGGCCGGTGATCGCGTGCTCTTTGGAAAGTGGTCGGGCACCGAGATCCGCCTCGACGGCGAGGAACTGATGATCATGAAGGAGTCCGACATCATGGGGCTCGTCGAGGGCGGCGCGGCCGCTGCGAAAACCAACTGAAAAGGAAACCACCATGGCTGCTAAAGATATTCGCCTAGGCACCGATGCACGCGAGCGGATGCTGCATGGCATCGACACTCTCACCAATGCGGTCAGGGTGACCTTGGGGCCGAAGGGCCGCAACGTCGTTCTCGACAAGAGCTACGGCGCGCCGCGGATCACCAAGGACGGGGTCACCGTCGCAAAGGAAATCGAACTCAGCGATAAGTTCGAGAACATGGGCGCGCAAATGGTGCGCGAGGTGGCCAGCAAGACCAGCTCGGTTGCCGGCGACGGCACGACGACGGCGACCATTCTCGCCCACGCTATGGTGCGCGAAGGGGTCAAGGCGGTGGCCGCGGGCATGAACCCTATGGACCTAAAGCGCGGGGTCGACATGGCGGTCGATGCCGTCGTCAAGGACATCCAAAAACGCTCGAAGAAGGTCTCGACAAACGACGAGATCGCGCAGGTCGGCACGATCTCGGCGAATGGCGACCCCGAGATCGGCCGGATGCTCGCCGAGGCGATGAAGAAAGTCGGCAACGAGGGCGTCATCACGGTTGAGGAGGCCAAGTCGCTCGAAACCGAGCTCGACGTTGTCGAGGGAATGCAATTCGACCGCGGCTATCTGAGCCCCTATTTCATCACCAATGCCGAGAAAATGCTCGCCGAGCTCGAAGACCCCTACATCCTCTTGCACGAGAAGAAGCTGTCCAGCCTGCAGTCGCTGTTGCCGATCCTCGAAGCCGTGGTGCAGAGCGGCCGGCCCTTGCTGATCGTCGCCGAGGATATCGAAGGCGAGGCGCTCGCCACGCTCGTCGTCAACAAGCTGCGCGGCGGCCTCAAGGTGGCGGCAGTGAAGGCGCCGGGCTTTGGCGACCGCCGCAAGGCGATGCTCGAGGACATCGCGGCGCTGACCAGCGGTCAGGTGATCTCCGAAGATCTCGGCATCAAGCTCGAGAACGTTGCGCTCGACATGCTCGGCCGCGCCAAGCGCGTGCGCATCGACAAGGAGAACACGACGATCATCGACGGCGCGGGAAAGAAAGAAGACATCACCGCGCGGATCAACCAGATCAAAGCGCAGATCGAGGAGACGACCTCGGATTACGACCGCGAGAAGCTGCAGGAGCGACTGGCCAAGCTTGCGGGCGGCGTAGCGATCATCCGGGTCGGCGGCGGCACTGAGGTCGAGGTGAAAGAGCGCAAGGACCGCGTCGACGACGCCATGCACGCGACCAAGGCTGCGGTCGAGGAAGGTATCGTGCCCGGCGGCGGCGTTGCCCTGCTTTTTGCGAGCAAGGTTCTGGCCGGCCTCAATCCCGCCAACAACGACCAGAAGGTCGGCATCGAGATCGTCCGCAAGGCCATCCAGTCGCCAGTGCGGCAGATCGCCGAAAATTCCGGAGTCGAGGGTTCCATCGTGGTCGGCAAGCTGACCGACAAGGACGAACCAAATTTCGGCTTCGACGCACAGTCGGGCGAGTACAAGGACCTGGTCGTCGCCGGGATCATCGATCCGACCAAGGTCGTGCGGGTAGCGCTGCAGGATGCCGCCTCGGTCGCCGGGCTGTTGATCACCACCGAGGCGATGGTCGGCGACCGGCCGGAGCCCAAGAGCGCGGCCGGCATGCCGCCAGGCGGCATGGGCGGCATGGGCGGCATGGATTACTGAGCTCCAGCTGCCGGGCCCCCGAAAAGTTGCTGGGGATGAGTGATGGTCCCGACAACGACAAGCTCGCCGGCGACATGATCGACGTTCATGGGAGGGAGGCGGCCACCGTGGCGCGGGAGAATGCCCGTGCCGCGGCGCTCGCCGGTCAACCCACGCAAGCGAAATACTGGATCCGGGTGCTCGGGATCATTCAGCGGCAGCAAGCCGGCAAGGTATCGGCTATTCGGATCTTACCGCTGTAATTTCCTCCGTCACTACCGTAAAGCTGCTGAGCGTGTTCGCACCAAATGTCGTGCTGATTGCGACGTCGGCCGCATCGCGACCGCGGGCGATCAGCACCCGCCCGATGCGCGGGACGTTGTTGCGCGCATCAAAAGTGTACCACTCGCCACCGATATAGGCTTCGAACCAGGCTGCGAAATCCATCGGAGCATCGGAGACTGGCACTCCGATATCGCCGAGATAGCCGGTGCAATAGCGAGCCGGGATGTTCATGCAGCGACAGAACGCGACCGCCAGGTGAGCAAAGTCCCGGCAGACGCCGGTGCGATCGCAGTAAGCCTCCCAAGCGGTCCTGGTGGCGCGGGCGTGTTCGTAGCCGAATGCTATGTGGTGGTGAACGTAGTCGCAAATGGCCTGGACGCGAGCCCAGCCGGGTGGCGTATTTCCGAACAGTGACCAGGCGATGTCGGAAAGCCGGTCGGTCTCGCAATAGCGGCTGCCCAAGAGGAACACCAAGGTCTCGTCGGGCAGATCCTGCACGGAGTGCTGCTGTGCCTCGGCGGCGACCACGTCTGGTTCGCCGCTATCTTTAACGATCCCTTTGGCAGACAGCCGGGTTCGCCCGGCCGGCGCGACGATCCGGTTGCACCAATTGCCAAAGCCATCGCGATAGGCTCGGATCGGGATTGAAGGGCTGGTCACGAGGTGATCCGGCACGACGATGTCGGACATGCGCGTGTAATGAACGCTCAACATCAGCAGCATCGGCGTCGGCTGCGGACAGTCGTAGACCAGTTCGTAGCCGACCTCGATCTGCATCATCGGTATTTCCCTCCGGTTCGTTCCTCAGGCGTGAATTAGAGTGCATGAGAAGTCACATCGGGAACCCCGTTTCGACTGGCTATGTTCCCGAAGTAATCTTCCAAGATTGCAGCGCCTCCCTTTATAACCGAGAGCGGCCGTTGAGCGGCAGGCAGGAGAACCCGATGGCAAACCGTGCCGGTAGCGCTGTGACTTCAACCGAGGTCATTCCGGCCGGGCACGCGGCGTTGACCGCAAAAGAGGAACTCGGCGAGAACTCGCCGGATCTATCCGCCGGGCTTGCCGCGCTGAGCCTCGCCGCGCTCGGTGTCGTCTTCGGCGATATCGGAACAAGCCCGGTCTACACCTTTCGTGAGTGCTTCAACCCCGAGCACGGGCTTCCGCTCGATGCAGAACACGTGCTTGGCGTTCTGTCGATGATTTTCTGGGCGCTGATCATTGTCGTCACGATCAAATACGTCCTTTTGATCATGCGTGCCGACAATCAAGGCGAGGGTGGAATCCTTGCTTTGCTGGCCCTCGCCTTGGAGCGCGCGCGAGGCGAGCGCTCCCGC
>VAZT01000030.1 GCA_005884825.1 Alphaproteobacteria bacterium | reverse complement strand
CGACCTCAACCTAACCGCGAATTGGCGGCTGATCCGGGCGATGGACCCATTGCTGCGCGCCGCCTCGGCCGGCCGCGCCATATTCGTCACCTCGGGCGTGGCCCACGGCGTTCACCCCTATTGGGGCCCCTACGCGATCAGCAAGACCGGCCTGGAAATGCTGGTCAAGATCTATGCCGGCGAAATAACTAAAACCCGTGTGCGCGCGAACCTGATCAACCCCGGCATCGTGCGCACCCGGCTGCGCGCGCGGGTCTTCCCCGGTGAAGACCCGGCCCATTTGCCCCCGCCGGAGAGCGTCGCCGACGCCTTCCTCACCCTCGCCCTACCCGAATGCACCCGCAACGGCGAGATTCTCGATGTGGGAGATCGAACTGGGCAGGCGTAGGGATTTTTTGCGTCAATCTCCCACACTCCTGCCTCTCTCGCATAGCGAACGGAACCTAAAGTTGCATGGTATGCTGGTGCAGATTTACAAGGTTCAGACGCCTGAGGAAGCCGTCGCGCTGGCACGGCTCGGAGTCGACCACATTGGGGTTCTGGTCGGAGACGGCGCATTTCCGCGCGAGCTGTCGGCGGAGCGCGCCAGCGCGATATTCGCCGCATTGCCGCCGGGCGCGAAGCGGGTGGCATTATCATTGTCGGCAGATCCCGCAGAAATTTCGCGGGTGCTAGAGCTAACCCGGCCGGACATCATCCATATCGGGGCGGCGGTCGAGCTGTTTTCGGTCCGCGACACGCAAGCGCTCAAGACGGGATTCCCGGATGTGCGGATCATGCGGGCGATTCCGATCGTCGACGAAGGGAGCATCGAGTGTGCGAAGGACTACCGGGGCGTCGCCGATTTCCTGCTGCTCGACAGCCATGAGCCCGGCGACCGACAGATCGGCGGGCTTGGGCGCACGCACGACTGGAGCATCAGCCGACGCATTGCCGACGCGGTGGATGTGCCGGTCATTCTTGCCGGCGGCCTCGACGCCGACAACGTCGCCGCGGCGATTGCCGCAGTGCGGCCGGCGGGCGTCGATTCGAAAACCAAGACGGACCGAGCCGACGGCGATGGCAAAGATATCGACAAGGTGCGCCGCTTCGTGACTGCCGCGAAACTCACCACGTCAGCGCAGTAGCCCGCAGCTCGACTGCCCCATTGTTCTGTATCACGCCCAAAAGCTGCCATCGGCACTGCGATCCGGGTGCGCAGCCGAGCCGCCGGTCATTCTCTGCCTTTGCCGCGAATTGCGGGTCGAAAATGACCGGCTTGCCGCTCTCTGTCGGATGCGGCAATGGCGCCCACAGCTGCTGCGCTATTGCGGGCGATGCGGCAAGCACCGCCACGAGGATGGCCGCTGGAGCACCACAGCGCATTCCGCGTCAGAGCGCCTTCAGCATAGCCTCGGCGCTGGAGACGTCGAACACGCCCGCCTCCTCGACGTGCAGCGCCTTGACGACGCCGTTGTCGACCAGCATCGAATAGCGCTGCGAGCGCATCCCCATGCCTTCCTTCCTGCGGTCGAGCTCGAGCCCGATGGCGCGAGTGAATTCGCCGCTGCCGTCCCCCAGCATGACAATGTTGTCGCCGCAATTGTGCTCCTTGCCCCAGGCACCCATGACAAACGGGTCGTTGACCGCGATGCAGGCGATCGTGTCGACGCCCTTGGCCTTAATGTCGGCAGCATGCGTGACGTAGCCGGGCAGATGGCGCTGCGAGCAAGTCCGCGTATAGGCGCCTGGGACTGCGAACAAAGCGACCTTCTTGCCGGCAAAGAACTCGTCTGAGCTGACCGCCTTCACGCCTTCCGGGCTCAGATAGCGCAATGTCACCGACGGGATCTTGTCTCCTACCTTGATCGTCATTGGTCATCCTCCATTCAATCGATGCGAAATACGGCCTTGCCGGGGATCTTCCGGTCGCGCAGTTGCGGGCCGATCTGCGCGATGTCGCGCCAGCTCCGCTCGACAAGCTGCGGCTTCAGTGATCCGTCGGCGACCAGAGAGGCCAGCAATGCGAGATCCGGCGCAAAGCGCTCCTCAGCTTCGGATGTGAAATACGAGAAGCTCTGCATGCGCGAATTCGGGTGCTCGGCGAAATCGCGGAAGCTGATCGGCGTCGGCTCGCCCGACGAATTGCCGAAGACGACGATCGTTCCCTTTGCCTCGATATGCGCGATGGCCGCGGCGAGCGAGGGCCCGCCGGCGGATTCGAGGATCAGCGCGAAGAGGCCTTGCGCCCTGTTGATGCCTTCGACGATCTCGTCGGCGCCGCGCAGATGCCGCGCGCGTTCCGGGCTGCCGACGACGGCGGTGACACGCGCCCCCGATCGCGCCGCTAGTTGGGTCGCGAGATGCCCGACACCGCCGGCCGCGCCGGTGATCAGCACCCGTTTCCCGAGCAGCGGCGCGCCGTGCCGTAACGCCCGCAGCGCCGTTAGGCCGGCGACCGGCAACGCCGCGGCATCCTCGAAGCAGACATTGTCCGGCAATACAGCCATCCGGTGCGCCGGCACGGCGGCGCGTTGCGCCCAACCGGCACTGTCGGTCAGCGCGACGACCCGCGCCCCAGCCTTGGGGCCGCTGCCCTCGGCGGCGGATCGCACCACCACCCCGCTGATGTCCTGACCCGGCCGCCAGCTCTCGGGGCGGATCTGGAACAGTCGCAATTCACCGCGGTTGAGCGAAAACGCGCGCACCTCGACAACCGCTTCGTTCGGCGCCGGCTGCGGCTCTGGCACCTCGCGCAATTCGACCGGCGCGGCACCTTCGGGCGTATTGACGATGGCAAGCATCCGGTTCCTCCCTATGCCCTTCACCCTCCCGCTTCGCGGGCCCCTCCCTCTGCCCGCAAGCGGGCAGAGGGTCGGGGTGAGGGGCTACCGGTTGACCTCAGTTCAGCCGCAGATCGGTGATGTGCTTCGGGTCGGGCTTCAATTCGCCGCGCTCGACCCGGGTGACGATGTCGGTCAGCACGGCATTGGTGGGTGCCTCGATGCCGACCTTCTTCCCCTCGCGCACGACAAACCCGTTGAGGAACTGGATCTCGGTGCGCCGCCCCTTGACCATGTCCTGGCCCATTGACGGGCGATGCTCGCCGCCGCCGGGACGATTGGCCTCGGCGAGACGGTGATCGTCGATCTCCTTTTGCGCTGCCGGATCGCCTTCGCCGGCGCGGGCCAGGGTCTCCGGGTCCATATGACTGATTTCATCAAAGGTGTAGCCGAGCGCTTGCCCGACGCGGATCGCCTCGCTGCCCAGCCGGTTCGAGAAATGGCGGATCGCGTCGTTCTTGATCATGTCGCGGCTGATCATGCCGGTGCAGGCCGACAGCCCGTTGCCCATGACGTTGGTGACGAGCTTCGACCAGCGTTCCCCCCACAGGTTTTCGGTCACCATTGCGCTGTCGGCGTAGCTGACCAGCTGACAGACTTCCTTGGCGCGGTCGGTCTTGCGGCCGTGCACCTCGCCGACGCGAAATACAGTGTGACGCGAACCCGATTTGCCGGCGGCCCGCCGCACCTGGCCGGGCGCGTGCAGTTCGACGGTGATAGAGCTGGCGATCGAGCCCAGTGTTTTGCCCCAGCCCACGATGCCGGCGATCGTTTCCTCGTTCATGCAATTCTGCAGTGAGACGACGTACCCGCCGGGCGCGAGGTACTGCTTGATCAGCGCGGTTGCCCAGCCGGTGTCGTAGGATTTCATGCAAACAAAAGCGATATCGATCGGCGCCTCCTTGGCGAGGAGCTGCGCTTCCGTCAGGTGCAATGCGCGCGGCTTGACAGTAAACGGCTCGATGTCGCGGATATGCGTGATCCGCAGCCCATCGCCGCGCATGGCCTCGACATGCTCCGGCCACGGGTCGATGAACGTCACGTCTTCGCCCGCCCGCACCATGTGCGCCCCGGCGTAGCAGCCGACCGCTCCCGCGCCGACGATCGCAATCTTCTTTTTCGCCATCAGGTCTCCTCCTCGATCAGGTCGCCGGCACTCCGCCCGCGCGTTCGCCCGATCCTAGTCGGCTCATGCGTCCGCGTCACGCTATCGCTTCGCCGGAGACGATCTTCGCGGACGGCGCGCCGGCTGCGGATTTCTCCGTGCCGGGGTCTTGGCTCTTCGTGGAGCGCCGGCGGCGCCCCGGACGGCGCGACGCCAGTCGACAACCATACCGACGGGGATCGCGGCAATGCCGAGCGCCATCAGCCCGCTGGCGACGCGCTGCAGCGATTTGATTTCGCCGGCAATGACGGCCAGACCGAGCACCAGTCCGCACCCGAAGGCCAGTAGCGCGGTCTTGGTGTAGCGCATACGCTGAAGGGTTAAATCAACGGCGCGAGGCGTTGGGGGCGAGGACCATCAACGAGAAGATTTCGAACAGCATTTGGGCGCCGACCATTGCGGTGTTGGTGGTCGGGTCGTATTGCGGGGCGACCTCGACCACGTCGCCTCCGATGACGTCGATGCCCTTGAGGCCATGCAGGATCGCTTGCGCCTCGCGCGGGGTCAGGCCTCCGGCCTCCGGTGTCCCGGTGCCCGGAGTGAAGGCGGGATCGAGGCCGTCCACGTCGAACGAGATGTAGGTCGGGCCGCCGCCGACGACTTCCCGCGCCTTCGCAACGACACCGTCGATGCCGATTCGGTCGACATCCTCGATGTGCAGCACGGTCATTCCCGACTCGTACGAGAACCCCCAGAAGATCTCGGCCGGGCCGCGGATGCCGATCTGGATCGTGCGCTCCGGATCGAGGACGCCGGCGAGCACCGCCTGACGGAACGGCCCGCCATGGTGGAATTTGGACCCGTCGATCTCGCCCATCGTGTCGCAATGCGCGTCGATATGGACAAGGCCGACCGGGCGCTCGTGCCCCAATACCTTCAGGATCGGATAGGTGATCGAATGATCGCCGCCGACCGACAGCGGCCGCACGCCGGCGCCGACGACTTTCGCAAAATAGGCTTCGATGTCCTCGAGCGAAGAGACCAGATCGAAGCGGGAGCGGAAAGGCACGTCGCCGACATCTGCAATATGGTGGTTTGCAATCGGTGCCACCTTCAGTGCGTGATGATAAGGCCCGATGCGTTCAATGGTCCTGAGCGCACGTGGTCCAAAGCGCGCACCCGGCCGATTGGTGACACCAAGGTCCATGGGCACGCCGATCAGCGCAATGTCGAGATTTGCAAGGTCTTCCTTGAACGGAAAATCCAGAAAGGTCGGAACGCCGGCGTATGGCAGACGGCGCTTTCCGGCGCCCTCGAACAGCACCTGGAGCAGTTTTCGCCTGGCGGGATCGCGCGTTTCGTCCGCCGACGCAGCGGCGTACCTGGCCCGCAAGCTTTCAAGTTTGTCCTCGTCCATCCAAGCCTCCACGCTACTCCCGCAGGTTAGCC
>VAZT01000029.1 GCA_005884825.1 Alphaproteobacteria bacterium | reverse complement strand
CTTCGCGGTGCGGCTCTTGGGATGGATGCCCTTGCTGCGGCGGCTCCCCGCCCGCCTCATCGGCCTCGGGTTTCGCCCGGAGCATGTAAGTGCTCCCGCGGCAGGTTGACCGCGAGATCGTCGTTCCGGGACGGCCGGGGGGGCCGGGGCCCGTGAATACCGGCTTATGTGGCCGGTTCCTCATAATATCCGATCTCCCAATATTAACGCCGGGCCAGGGCACGTCGAGCACAAATAGCACGGTGACGAACGGCAATGCAGCTGATTGACCATTTCGTCTCTTTCATGTAGTGGGATGAGACGCCAGTTTCCGTTCCCCCTGACGAATGTGTCGATCCTGCGGGTAAGTGCTGATGGCCGGCTGTTCGTTTGATCACTAAGCTGGTTGAGCACGGCGAGGAGTGGATTTGACTGTCGGCCGCGGCGTGTTTCGCTCGAATTGGGAAGGTTGGCGCAGCGCTGCCTTTGACAACCGTATCTATATTTTTGTCCTGCTGGCGATCCCAGTGGGCATGTATTTCGGCCTGCCAAAGCGCGGCGACATCGATTGGCCGGACGCCCCGCGCCACGCATTGAACGGCGCTTTCGTGCTCGACCTTATCGAGCAATTTCCTTGGCGTCACCCGATCGAGTTTGCCTACGATTACTATCGCCAGTGGCCGGCACTGACGATCCTCTTTTACCCGCCGTTATTTTATGCAGTTTTGGCCGCTGTTTATGCGGTGTTTGGCGTCTCCGAGGCATCGGCTTTGCTGACTGAGCTGGCCTTTCTATTCCTTCTTGCTTGGGGGGCGTTTCGCCTGTCGCGTCATTGGCTGGACCCGCCCCCCGCGCTGGCCGTGGCGCTTTTGCTGCTCGGCGCGCCGGAACTGGCCTTCTGGGGCCGTCAGATCATGCTCGACGTGCCGGCCTACGCCTTTCTCGTATGGGCTGCAGAACTCCTCGTTCGTCATCTGAAGAGCGGGCAAAAATGGGCCCTCTACGCAGCCGTAATCTGCGCGATGGCGGCAGCCTACACCAAATACAACGCCATCTTCTTCGTCGGACCAATCGCCATTTCGCTCCTATATGCGTATGGCTGGCGCATTTTTCGTCAGCGCACAGTGCTGCAAGCAGCTGCGCTGGGCGGCTTATTGCTGCTGCCGCTGGTCGGCATCTTTTTTGCGTTCGGCAGCTACAATCTCGGTCAAGCGGCGGCGCTCCCGGGTGCGGAGGCGTCCCGTTGGAGCATCGCGCAGCTGACCTACTACGCGCGCATCATGCCGTCGGTAATTTCCTGGCCGACTCTGGGCTTAGCATGCCTCTACGTGCTGGCGCTGCCGTTCGCACCAGCCCTACGGCTCCCGCGCGCAGACGCCATTTTCCTCTGCAGTTGGCTGCTCGTCGGATATGCGTTCTACTCGATGATTGCGGTCAAAGAGCCGCGGCACATCCTGTTCATCACCTACCCGCTGGCGCTTGCCGCAGTATTGGTGATCGACAGAACCCTAGCCAAAGTCAGTTTTCGCTATGGGATCTCTTTAGCGTTCGCGGCGGCGATATTGGCAATGACGCTGACAACAGAGACCGTCCCCAGTGTTGCAGGTATGCTGGGAGCCGCGGAAGCAGTGGCGCAATTGGCGCCGCCCGATACCAATGTCGCCTTTTGGGGGTCGCGCGACGGCACTTTTGTATACGCGATGCGCGCCTATTCCGGACGCCGGGATCTCGGGGTCGTCCGTCTCGACAAAATCTTGCTCAGCGATGTTGCCGTCTATGTCGAGCACGGGTTCAAGGAAAACATAATCAGCCCGGATGAGATGACCGACACCCTCCGCAACCTGCACGTCCAGTATGTCGTCTTTCAGACGCGCTATTACGACGACCTCGCCTCGGTGAAAGCGCTGGAAGAAGCGCTCGGCTCGGATAAATTCTCCGAAGTTGAGCGGATCCCGATGACCGCCAATTACGGCAAGGGCTACATGGCCGATCTCGTGATCTACCGTATGAAGGAAGAGGTCCCGCGCGGACGCGTCGCGCCCGAGATGCAGATCAAGCTACTCGGCCGCTCGCTTTGACCAGCCGGGCGGTCGTGGAGCAGCGCATGGACGATCTCGCAGTCCTCAACGCCGAACCGACGAGCGCCGCCTCTCGGTCGGGCACGACGGTACTGAGCATCATCATCCCGACACTGAACGAGCGCGAGAACATCGAACCCTTGCTGTCCCTGCTGACGGCAGCCCTCCCGGATACCGAATGGGAGGTGATCTTTGTCGATGACGATTCGCGCGACGGCACGGCCGAGCACGTCCGAGATCTCGCACGACGTAATCCGCGCGTGCGCTGTCTGCAACGGATCGGCCGGCGTGGCCTCTCGACCGCTTGCATGGAAGGCGTGCTCGCTTGCGCCTCGCCTTATATCGCCGTAATGGATGCCGATCTGCAGCATGACGAGCGGCTGCTGCCGCAAATGTTGGGGGCGCTGACGAGCGGCTCAGTCGATCTGGTGGTCGGCAGCCGGTATGTAGCGGGCGGCGGGGTTGGCGATTGGAGCAGCGGCCGCGTCCGGATGAGCGGGGCGGCGACGCGCCTCGCTCGCATCATCTGCAAGGCTGATGTTGCCGATCCACTGAGCGGCTTCTTCATGTGCCGCCGCGAAATATTCGAAGTCGCGCTGCGCCGTATGTCCGGGCAAGGATTCAAGGTCTTGCTCGACCTCCTCGCCTCGTCGCCCGAGCCGCCGAGGATCAGGGAACTTCCTTACAGCTTCCGCGAGCGCCAGCGCGGCGCAAGCAAGCTCGACACGATGGTCGCGTGGGAATATGGGATGCTGCTCGCCGATAAACTGGTCGGCCGCTTCGTTCCAGTGCGCTTTGCCCTTTTCGGCCTGATCGGCGGGTTAGGCCTCGTCGTGCATCTTGCGACACTGTGGGTCGCTCTCAACTTGCTGGCCATCGGGTTCGGCGCGGCGCAGGCCATCGCCACAATCGTGGCGATGACTTCGAATTTCGTCCTGAATAATCAGTTCACCTATCGCGACCAGCGGCTGCGCGGGCTCAAACTGCTGCGCGGCCTCGCCATCTTTTACCTGATCTGCGGGATCGGAGCGATCGCGAATGTCGGCGTCGCCTCCTACGCGTTCACGTCGAGCCACACTTGGTGGCTGGCGGGGGTGGCGGGAGCGGTTGTCGGCTCGGTGTGGAATTTCGCGATGTCCTCCGTCTTCACCTGGCGCCCCCGCTAGTGTTGCGCGGTCTGGAGTAACGAAATGCATCTCTTCGAAGAGCACGGGGTGAGGGATCCTCGAGCGGCTGCCGGTCAGATCCCGGTGATCGACTACGGCCCCTATTTCGCCGATACGCCGGGAGCGCTCGAACGCGTTGCTGCCGAGGTCGCGCATGCCTGTGAAAACATCGGCTTCTTTTATGCTCTGAACCACGGCGTTCCGGACGAATTGATCGATCGGGCTTTTGCCGCCTCGCGCCGCTTTCACGCCATGCCGCTCGAGCAGAAGCTCGCCGTGAAGCTGAACGAAAACAACATCGGCTATCTGCCGATAAACGCGTCGGTGCAGGGGGCCTCGACCGTGCACAAGGCGACAAAGCCCAATCAGAATGAAAGCTTCTTTGTCAGCCACGATCGCGGGCCGGAGCACCCCGACGTCGTCGCCGGCAAGCCGTTGCGCGGCCGCAACCAGTGGCCGTCGGCACTCCCCGATATCCGCGCCGATATGATGGCGTATTTCGAGGTGCTCGGGGCCATGTGCGCCCGCATGCTGCCGCCCTTTGCCGTGGCGCTCGGCCTGCCCGGCGACTTCTTTGCACCGTTCTTTGCCGACGAGGCCCACGCCGTTGTCCGCTTTCTGCACTACCCGCCGCAGGAGACCATTGAGGACAACACCTTTGGCCAGGCGCCGCATACCGACAACAGCTTTATGACCGCGCTGGCGCGCACCGATGTGCCCGGGCTCGCCGTGCGGCTGCCTTCCGGCGAATGGTTCGCTCCGCCGGTCATCCCGGGGACGTTTCTGATCAATCTCGGCAATATCATGCGGCGCTGGTCGAATGACCGTTTTCTGTCGACGCCGCACGGTGTCCTCAACGAGTCGGGGACAGACCGCTATTCCATCGCCTACTTTTACAGCCCCAACCCCAATGCGGTGATCGAGTGCGTTCCTACCTGCGTCACAGCCGATAATCCGCCGCGCTACCCGCCCGCTCTCTATCGTGATCTGGTGCTCGAATTCTACCGAGCAAATTATTTTCATCAAAAGGGACATCGCTCCGCGGCCGCGCAAGCGGCTGCATAGCCGTGCCCACGCTCACTGCACGCGCTGCAATCCGTAATCGGCGAGACAGCCCTCCATCGCGTCACTCTTGTGCGTAGTCTTGGCCTTGTCTTCGCAGGCGGCGACGACTGCGGCAAACTCGTTTTTCGACGGCGGCTTTCCGGCGGCGGTTTGCCACTGGCGCAACTCGGAAGAAGCGTTCGCCGATGTCACGGCGTCCCCCGTGGCGCAAGCAACGAAGCCAAGGAACACAACGAGCGCCACCCCCCGCATCTCCAACACCCCTGAATTATTGCACGACTTTCCCCACCCCGGACCTTACTGGAAAAGGCCCGGATCCGCCACTTTTTTTATATTTACTGCAGCCGGTGAGGCCTACTCGACCTCGGTGAACCCGAGCCGGTCGGCG
>VAZT01000413.1 GCA_005884825.1 Alphaproteobacteria bacterium | reverse complement strand
TTCGATCGGAGCGAGTTTGGGATCGAGATCGCGCTCCAACGTGATGTTGAAGCTTTTGTCTCGCGCGCGGGCGCCGTGAAACGCCAAATTCAGCGCCTCGTCGACGAGCGCGTTGAGGTCGGTTGCACGGCGCTCGCCGGTGCCGCCGCGCGAATGCAGCAGCATGCTGGTCACAATGCCGTCGGCGCGCCGCCCGTGCTCGGCAATCTTCGCCAAATTGGCGGTCAGGGTCGCGATCAGCTCGTCCTGCTCGGCGCCGGGAGAAGCGATCGTGTCCCGCAGCTCCTGCAGCAATTCGCGGGAGAGCTCGGAAAAGTTGTTTACAAAATTGAGCGGGTTTTTGATCTCGTGGGCGATGCCGGCGGTGAGCTGGCCGAGGGACGCCATCTTCTCCGCATGGATCAGATTGGCCTGCGCTTGTTTCAATTGCTCATGGGCGATCCGCAAGTCCCGCTCGCGCCGGCGCTGCTCTTCGAACAGCTTGGCATTGCGCACGGCGAGCGCCGACTGGGTGGCGAAAGCCTCGATCAGACTGACGACCTCCTTGGAGAATTCGCCCGCCTCGTGCCGAGCGACGATGAGTCCCCCCAGGATTTCCTGCTCGTGCAACAGGGGCGCTGCGATCAGCGAACGGTACCCCAAGCGGGCAAGCGCATTGGACAATTTGGGCAGGCCGAGCTGCCGCTCGCCGAGGAGGTCGCGGATCTGCGCCGGCGAGCCGGCGGCTGCCGCGGCGCTGATCGCCCCTTCGCCAAAGCGGATCGGCGATGCCCGCAACTGCTCGGTCAGCGCCGGCTCGGCGCCGTGACTGGTGCGAAAATGGAATTCGCGTGCCGCCTCGTCGAAGTCATAGATCATGCCGGCTTGCGCGTGGGAAAACTCGACCGCCCGGGCAGCTACGATCGACAGCACGCCTTCGAGATCGAGGGTCGAGCTGACGGCCCGCCCGACCGCGCGCAACGCCTCGAGTTGCGCCAATGCTTCACGCAATTCCCTCAAGGTGTCTCGGAACATCGCGAGCGTCTGCGCCATCACACCGATCTCATCGCGCCCGGCCTCGGGGATGGCCACGGCGACATTACCGGCGTTCAGGCCATCCATCGCTACCGTCAGGCGGCGCAAGGGCACGATGATCGAGCGCAGGATCAGGAGGGTCAGCGCGACCCCGATAACGACGGCCGCCGCAACGACGATCTGCGAAAGCCGTGTCGCCGTTTCGGCTTCGCCGACGACGCGCTGCCGGGCGGCAATCGCGGCGCCCGTCAGTTCCTGGACTATCGACGCGGCCAAATCCTCATACTGGGCGATCTCGCTGCGGACTGTCGCGATCCGCTGCGGGTTCCACTCCTGCAGCTGCTCGAGATGCTGTTCTACTCGGGCGCGGGCCGCAGCGGCGTTCCGTTCGGCCATCACCAGCTGACTGACCGCCAGGTCGATCATCCAATAGCGCAACTCGCCGAACGCAATTTGCGCGCTGTTCGCCTCTTCGATGCTTTTGAGCAGCTCGGCTGCGGTGACCATCCCCGCCGAATTCTCGGCGATTTTTTTGGTCAGATAAGCATTGGTCGCGATCAGCACAAAGAGGCCGGCGCAGGTCAGCAGCATCAGCCGTGTCCGGATCGTCAGCCGGGCCATCGCATGCCTCCGCCCCGCAAGTTCAATGATCCCGCCGGTTCAATGGTAAAGCGTGATGCTGATCACCGCGCCGAGGTCGTTCAGCTTCCCGCCCTCCTTTGGGTAACCGGTGATGTCCATTTCACCCTTTGGCGAACCGTGGCAGACGAGGCAGGATTCTACGTAATACTCCGGCACCGCGACCCGGAATGCCGGCCGCCCATTGGTCTCGACCTCAGCGGAGAAGGGCTGGCCCCTTGGCCAAGCCCGATCGAGCAGCCGCTTCTCGATGACCTGGATCTCCCACGGGTCGGGACGCGCCTTGCGGTTGCGGACGAGCTCCAAGGGCGCCGTAACCTTGATCTCGGCTTCGCCTTTCGCCAGATGGTCAAAGCTTTCGGCGACCATCCGTGCAAAGACCGCCGGGATGAAGCCCTTGAACCCGGTTCCTTTCTCGTTGATCGTCGGCTGATTGTCGTCGACGACCTCGACGATCGCCGCCATCATCGCCCGCAGCAACCGCCCCTGACGTGAGGCGGGATCGAGCTTTTTCGGGTCAACCCCGGTATCCTTCTCGTATTTTGCTACCGCCTGCTCGAGCACCACTTCTCCGGTCAGGTGCTTGTCGCCGAGCTGCTGATCGTTGATCAGATCCTGTTTGTCGGAGATGACCGTGCGGGCATCGCGCAACATTTCCGCCAGACTTTGCGCGATCCCCATGTCGTTCTCGCCCGGAGCCGCACCTGCCGCATAGGGCGCCAAGGCGACACAAAGTGCCAGAATCGCTGGTCGCAGCGAGAATGACATCCGCACCGCGGTCACACCACTGAGATGTCGGGAGCGTCGACCGCTTTCATGCCGACGACGTGATAGCCGCAATCGACATGATGGACTTCGCCGCTGACGCCGGCGGAGAGGTCGCTCAACAGATAAAGGCCGGCGCCGCCGACATCCTCGATGGTGACGTTACGCTTCAAGGGCGAGTTCAGCCGGTTCCACTTGAGAATATAATTGAAGTCGCCGATGCCCCTGGCGGCGAGCGTATTGATCGGACCGGCGGAAATCGCGTTGACGCGGATATTGTCGCCGCCGAGATCGACGGCCAGGTAGCGCACGCTGGCCTCGAGCGCCGCCTTTGCGACACCCATCACGTTATAATGCGGCATTACCCGCTCGGCGCCGGAATAGGTGAGCGTCAGCAAGCTGCCGCCGGCCGTCATCAATGGCGCGGCGCGGCGGCAGACATCGGTGAACGAGAAGCAGGAGATCTCGAGAGTGCGCAAGAAGTTGGCACGCGTCGTCTCGATGTATTTGCCTTTCAGCTCGTCCTTGTCGGAGAAGGCGATCGCGTGAACTGCAAAGTCGAGCCGACCCCAGCGCCGCGACAACGTAGCAAAAACCGCGTCGAGGCTGTCCGCGGAAGCAACATCGGCGTCCAGAACGACATCGCTGTCGAGACTGAGGGCGAGCGGCCGTACCCGCTTCCCCAGCGCCTCGCCCTGATAGGTGAAGGCGAGGTCGGCGCCATGAGCGTGCAACGCCTTTGCGATGCCCCAGGCGATCGACCGCTCGTTGGCGACACCCATGATGAGGCCTTGCTTACCCGCCATCAGCGGCATCATCTTTCCCATCGTCAAATTTGCAGTGATCCTACACGAAGGAAACTGCCCCGGCCATTAGGGTCGCCCCGAGGATGGGACAATCACCGGCCGCTTCTTGTTTACCACCAGCGAGGACCAAAGCTTTTGGTGATGATCTCCGCCGACGAACAGAGCCGGCCGCGCCGCGGAAAGCTGCGGCAGATCTTCGCGACGCTGACCGCTTTTGCAAGGTATTCGCTGCGCCGCTTCCTCGCGGATGGCTGTTTTTCCGCATCGGGTGCGCTCAGCTATACAACGCTCGTTTCGCTGGTCCCGCTCGCCGTTATCGCCTTTGGCACATTGTCCGCCTTTCCGATCTTCGCGCAGGTGCATGACGAGCTGGTGGCGCTGGTCTTTCGTACCCTGGTGCCGTCGATCGGCGAGCAGGCGGCGTGGTGGTTCCGCGCCTTCGCCGATTCGGCGGCGCAGACTACGGCTATCGGAATCGCCGGAATTTCTGCGACCGGCATTCTGCTGCTGGTCACAGTCGAGGATCAGCTCAACCTGATCTGGCGGGTGACCTCGCCGCGTCCCTGGGTTCAGCGGATCCTCGCCTATTGGACCCTGATCACGCTCGGACCACTCCTGATCGGGATCAGCCTCTCGCTGTCGACCTATTTCGAGCTCGCCGCGCGTCAGGTCGGCCTCGGCCAGGAAGCGGTCGCATGGTTTGCGAGCAGCTGGCTGCATTCCCTCGCCCGCGCGGTCCCGGCTGTTCTCGAATTCGTCGCTCTTACGCTGCTCTATTGTCTGATACCGAACTGCGTGGTGCGTTGGCGCGACGGCGCACTGGGCGCGCTGATCGCAACGATCGCAATCGAAATCCTGAAGGTTGGCTTTTCGTTTTATATCGGCGTCTCTTCCTTTTATCAGACGGTGTACGGCGCGCTCGCCATCATTCCGATCTTTCTGTTGTGGATGTACATATCGTGGATGGCGGTCCTGCTCGGCGCGGTGGTCGCCGCGGCGTTGCCGAATTGGCGGATCGACGAGCGGGTCGGCAACATACCCTCGGGCGGCGTGCGGCTCGGCTTCAGCTTGTCGCTGATCGCATCACTGGCTCGGGCGCAGCGGCGCGGCGAGTCGAGGTCCACGCCGGCGCTCGCCGCCGAGCTCGGCGTCGCGACGACAGTCATCGACGAGCATATGAGGCCGCTAGCGGAGGCCGGTTTCGTGGCTCATACGCAAGAGGGGTGCTGGGTATTGTCCTGGGCCCCCGAGACCGCGACCTTGCACGATCTGTACGAGGCGCTTCACCTCCCGCTCGCCGGCCGCTGGATGACACAGACCGCTCAGCCGTGGCAACGCCAGGTGGCGCCGGCAATGGATCGCATCGTCAAGGCGGAGAGTGCGGCGATGGGCGTCACGATCGCCTCTCTTCTCGCCGAGACCATCGAACCCGGTCCCCGCCGGCGCGGCCGCTGGCGCTCGGCCGAGGCGGTGGCCGAAGAGATGACCTCGGAGTAGGTCGGATCGATCAGTGAAGGTTGGGATGATTGACGAGATAGCCGAGCCCGAGCCCTTCACGCCGTTTCGGCGCTGGCTCGACGAGGCTTGGCAGGGCGAGCCGAACGCGCACGCGATGATCTTGGCGACGACGACATCGGAAGGCAGGCCATCGGCTCGTGCCGTGCTGCTGAAGGGGCTGGATGATCGGGGATTCGTGTTCTACACCAACCTCGAAAGCCGGAAATCGAAGGAGCTGCTCACCAACCCCCACGCCGCGCTGTGTTTTATGTGGAAGTCGCTGAACCGTCAGGTCCGCGCCGAGGGTCCGGTCGAATTGGTCGCCGACGAGGAGGCTGACGCCTATTTCGCCAGCCGGCCGCGCGACAGTCAGATCGGCGCCTGGGCCTCGGATCAATCGCAACCGCTCGTCAGCCGCGCCGAGCTCGAACGGCGCGTGGAGGAGTTTTCGCGGCGCTTTCCCGAAGGCGCAGTGCCTCGTCCGCCGCATTGGTCCGGCTTTCGGGTCGTGCCGCAGAGCATAGAATTCTGGCAGGAACAGCCGTTTCGGTTGCATGATAGGCTGTTTTTCGTTCGCGAAGGCACGGGATGGCGACGGGAACGGCTATTCCCCTGATACATGGACCGGCGTCGGAGCGCCTGCGGCGGATTGCGACCTATGCCTCGGTCGCGGTCGCAGCGGTTCTGATCGCGGTCAAGTTCGCGGCCTGGCTCGAAACCGGGTCGGTGTCGCTGCTGTCGAGCCTGGTCGACTCGCTGCTCGATGCGGTCGCGTCGCTCGTCAACCTCGTCGCGGTTCGCCATGCGATGAGCCCGGCCGACCGTGAGCATCGCTTCGGTCACGGCAAGGCGGAGCCGCTCGCCGTCCTCGGTCAGTCGGCATTTATTACCGGCAGCGCCATGCTGCTGCTCGCCGAGGCCGTGCGGCGGCTGATCTGGCCGGTGTCAGTCGAGAACCCGCGGGCCGGCATCGTCGTCATGGTGTTTTCGATCGTTGTGACGATCGGGCTGGTTTCTTATCAGCGTCATGTCGTGCGGCGCACAGGGTCGATTGCGATCAGCGCCGACGAATTGCATTACCGCAGCGACGTCGTGTTGAATGTGAGCGTCATCGCCGCGTTGGTCCTGGGCAGCATCTTCGATGTTCCGCTCCTCGACCCGTTGTTCGGCGCGGCGATCGGGATCTGGATCGTCTACTCCGCGGTGCGGCTGGCGCGCCTGTCGCTGTTCCAGCTGATGGACCACGAGCTGCCGGACGAGGAGCGCGAAAAAATCCGTGGAATCGCGCAATCGCATCCCGACGTCGTCGCCGCGCATGATTTGCGCACCAGGGTCGCCGGCCCGACGGCCTTCATCCAGATGCACATCGAAATGGACGGGGGGCTGAGCCTAATCCGCGCGCACGAGATCTCCGACGAAGTCGAGGCCGAGCTGCGTGCTGTCTATCCCAACGCGGAAGTCATCATTCACCAGGATCCGGAGGGCGTCGAGGAGCCGCGGTCAAACTTTCCGCGACGGGTGAGCGCGCGATGAGCAGTGGAAGAAAAGTGTTGCTGTTGACCGGGGCGAGCCGTGGGATCGGTCACGCCACGGTCAAGCGATTCAGCGATGCCGAATGGCGGATCATCACCTGCTCACGGGAGGCAGTGCCGGAGGAGTGTAAGCGAGACCCGAACTGGACCCAGCACATCACTGCCGATCTCGGAGACCCTGGGGATCTCGATCGCTTTGTCGCCGAGGCGGGCGAGTTGCTCGACGGGCCGTTGCACGCGCTCGTCAACAATGCCGGCGTGTCGCCCAAATCTCCGACCAAAGAACGGCTCGGGTGCCTCAACAGCGATATCGAAGCTTGGCATGAGGTGTTTCACCTGAACTTTTTTGTTCCGCTGATCCTGGCGCGCGCGTTCTCGACAGCGCTGGCGCAGGGGAAGGGGGCAATCGTCAACGTCACCTCGATCGCCGGTCACGTTGTGCATCCTTTCGCGGGTTCGGCCTATGCCACATCGAAAGCGGCTCTGTCGGCATTGACGCGCGAGATGGCCGCCGAATTCGCCCGGCTCGGCATACGGGTCAACGCCGTCGCTCCCGGCGAGATCAAGACCGCGATGCTGTCTCCCGAGACGACGGTTTTATTGCCGCGGATTCCGCTCAATCGGCTGGGCGAACCCGAAGACGTTGCCGGCACAATTTTTTTCTTGTGCAGCGAGGACGCCGCCTACGTCACCGCGACTGAGATCTTTGTCAACGGCGGCCAGCACATCTATTGAGACTCAGCCAGTAACCGGCACAAATCGTCGAGGGACCTGTAATGACATCGGTGCTGACACGCCGCACGGTCTTGAAGACCGCGGCACTTGCTTCGACCGCGATCGCCGCACCTTTTGTGCGGGGCGCCTTTGCCGCGGGCAAACTCTCCTGCGGGTTCTGGGACCACTGGGTCCCGACCGCGACCGCTCCTCTGGAACAGCTCTGCCGGGAATGGGCAGCAAAGGAAAAGGTCGACATCACGATCGATTTCATCACGTCGAACGGCGACAAGGACCTCTTGACGATGGCCGCCGAGGCGCAAGCCAAATCCGGCCACGACGTATTGCAATTCACCAGCTGGCACGCGACCGGCCAGGCCGAGAACCTGGAACCGGTCGACGATATCGTCAATGCAATCATTGCGCAGAACGGTGCTGCTACCAAAGCCGCCGAGTATCTGGGCAAATCCGACGGTCATTGGATTGGCGTCCCGACCGGCTACGGCAGCACGCTGTCGCCGCCCTGCGCACGCATCGACCTGATGAAGCAATTGACGGGGCTCGACGTCACCAAGATGTACCCGGCGGGCGCGCCGCCCGACCAGCAGCTCGCCGACAATTGGACCTGGGCCTTCTTTCTCGATGCAGCGGAGAAATGCTTCAAGGGCGGCTACCCGTTCGGCATGCCGATGAGCACGACCCCAGACGCGGTGAACTGGGTCGGCACGATGTTCGCCGCCCACGGCGTCCAGCTGGTCGATTTAGAAGGCAATATCACCGTCAAATCCGACGCGACCAGGCAGGTGCTGGAGTGGTTCCAAAAGGCGGTACCGCTTTTTCCGCCTACGGTCTTTGCATGGAACGACGCGTCCAACAACAAGGCGCTGATTTCCGGCCAGAGCGCATTGATCATGAATTCCCCGAGCGCCTGGGCCGTCGCCAAACGCGACGCCGCGAAAGTCGCCGAGCAGTTGTGGACCTTCCAGCCGCCGAAAGGCCCCAATGGCCGGTATGACACCGGGATAAACCGCTTCTGGGGGATCTGGAATTTCTCGACCAACAAATCGGCGGCGAAGAGCCTTTTGGCATACCTGTCGACGCGCTCTGCGGTCGAGCGGCTGGTCAATGCGAGCCAAGGCTATGACGTGCCGCAGTTCGCAAAGCTCAACGACTTTTCGGTGTGGGCGGAGGCGGAGCCGCCCAAAGGCACGCTCTACAATTTTCCACCCAAAGGCGACACCATCGTCTCGGTCACCGGCTATCCGGCGCCGCCCAAGATCGGCGTCCAAATGTACTCGCAAGGTACGATGTGCAAGATGATCGCCCAATGCACGCAGGACGGCCGCTCGATCGACGCCGCGATCGACTACGCGCAATCCGAGCTCGAAGGCTTCTTGCGAACATAGGTGGGCTATCCGGCTCGCTTGCGGATCGGGATCCAAATGTTCGCGCGGGCGGCGCAACAGCGCCAATCCCTGGACGACGCGATGAGCTGGGCCGGGGTGAGGGGCTCTTTTGAATGCGGCCGCTATTTATTGCAGTCGGTGGCCCGCACGATACACTCGCCGGCTTGGTCTTTATCGCAGTTTTTGACCGCAGCGAGACGGGCGGCCTCACGATCTTTCCGGCGCGCGGCGCCGGCGTGCTTACCGTCGGCGGTGGTGGCCAGAGCGCCGCACATGCGGGGACCGACCTTCCCCACGACCTTGCAGTCGCTTGCGCCGCATTCGCCGAGCGCTGCTTCTTCGGCGCGCTGTGGCGTCGGCTGGTTCCAGCTCGCACCGTATTTGCCGGTTTCCCTGTCCCACGCGATCGCGCCGTACCCGGCGGCGGCAGGGATCGTTGGTAGCAGCGTGTATCCGAAGGCCAGCAAGGCGACGACGATCCACAGGCGGCGCATCGAACTATTCTCCTTCAGATGATCGTACCGTCTTAACCCGGGGCGGGACGCCCCCGCCCCAGGTCCGCGGCTCAGCGCAGCGGCGAGAAGGCGGCCGGGACGACCAGCATGTTCTCCTGCTTGAGCATCATGCCGGGCTGGCCTCCGCGCGGCGGCCAGATGCCCTTGGCTCTGGCCTCCTCGCGAATGCGGAAACGCTCGCCCGCATCCTTGTAAGCCCAGATATGGCACCATTTGTTGAGGCCGCCGAGTTCGGAATACCAGGCGCCGACCAGCGGCGACAGCTTGGTGCGCTCGGCGATCTGCGTGCTCCAGCGGTCGATCGTAGCCGGGATGCCGCGCGGCTTGAACGTATAAATGCGGATCTCGTAGAGGTTGCCGTGCTGGCGCGGCTCGAGCTTTGGCGAGAACGGCGCCGGCAGATAGATGTCGCTCTGCTGCTCGACGACGAATTCTCGGGTGTTGGGCGGCCAGCCCTGAAGCTTGGTCGCATCGGCCCGCAGCCGGGTGCGCTCCTCGAGGTTCTCGTAGGGCCAGACATGGATGACCCGGTTGAGGGGACCCACTTCGGTGTGCCAAAAAGCGGCGAGCGGCGACACCTTCGCGCGCACCGGCAGCGCCTCGGCGAAACGTTCTTCGAAAGTCGCAACCGTGCCCGGCTGCAACGTGTAGGTGCGCATTTCGATGATCATCGGGTTCCTCCGTTTCGGGCTCAGCAGCCCGACGCTAAACGCTGGGGGTGACCTGTCAAGTGCGCCGTGACCTCCGATCGCTGCCAGCAGCCGGGCTTTCTTGCCAACCTGGATGAGACCCGGTACGTTTTCGACCTATTCGGTCCCCGTAGCTCAGGCGGATAGAGCA
>VAZT01000412.1 GCA_005884825.1 Alphaproteobacteria bacterium | reverse complement strand
CCCGTCTCTTTTTCATAGGCAGGCGTCAATGTCTTTTGCATGTATTCGTCAAATGTTTTGATGAACGAGCTCTCGTGCAGAAAGGTGAGCGACTTCGCTTCGGCAGCGGCCGACCGCGAACCGATCGCCGCTCCCATCGCCCCGAGCCCGGCCAGCTTCAGAAATCCGCGGCGCGATCTAACGTCCATCCCTCGCACTCCTTGCAAGCCGGCACCCGAAAATTCGGTGGGTCCGACGCTTCTATAGTCCGCGCTCTGTCGCGGCAAGCCGCTATCCCTGGGATTAGAACAAAGTCCCGTCGCTGATGACCGTCAGAGGCGGGGCGCCGTCGGGTCGGCGTTCGCGCGCAATTTCGCGGCCGGCCGCCCAGCTGCCGCCTTCGAGGACGCGGGGGAGCGGGAAGTCGTGGGCGGTTTTGCCGAGGCGCTCGCGCACCCGCTCAGCGAGGCGGTCGAGCAGCGGGACGGTCAGTGCCCGCCATTCGATGACGGGCTCGCTCAGCGCGTCGAGGGAGCTCCGCAGGAGAGCGGGGTCACGCGGCTCGAGGACGCCGCAATCGATAAAAAGACCGCCATTGCGGTATTCGGCAAGGCCAGTAAGGCAGTCGATCTGCGCGACCGGCAACCCCGCGGCCTCGAGCGGCTCGACAAGCGAGTAGGTGAGCCATTGGCTGAGCTTGTGAAACGGCACGAACCCCTCGCCTCGTACCGCTGGATGGCGGCCGCAATCGCCGAGCGGAATGCCGCCGAGACTGATACGCCCGGGCCAGATCGGCCCGAACACCTGTAGCAAGGTGCGCAGGATTTCGGGGGCTGTCAGCGCCGCGCGTCGGACCCCCCAGTAATCATAAAGGTTCCCCGGCCGCGCCGTGACGCCGAACTGGGCGGGGTGGGCGGCGCAAACCTCGCCCACCCGGCGCAGCAAGGCCGCGCGCCCTTCGACACCCCCGACGAGCTCGTTTCCTGCGGCGTGCTGGAAAGCTCGGGCCAGGGCCTCCGGTGTGATCCGCGACAGCGCTCCGGCGTCGGCCCGCCATGGTTGGCTGGCATCGGCGGAAAAAAGCCCTGCCTGCATTCCGCGCAGGCTCGCCACCGCGAGGCCCTCGGAACGCGAGAGGATCTGGCCGGTCTCCGCCTCCTGAAAGCGCCAGCAAGCACCAGCCCCGGCATCGATGAGGACCGAGATGACGGCGAGATCGATCCGCGCTCGAGCCGCCTCGTCCGGGTCGGCCCCGGCCGCGACCAGCGCCGCGCGGTCGACCCCTCCGGCCGAGAAATGCCGCCACCGGCTGTGGTAGGGGACGTCGAGATCGGGATAGCGCCGCCGCGTGACTTCGACGACGCGGCGGACCGCCTCCTCAAGACGCGCGATAACGAGCCGAAAATGCCGGGTCTCGCCGCGCTCGGCAGCGGCAAAGACTATGCCGCAGCGGTCTCGGACGGCCGCCGCGGTCAACAGTTCCGAAGGGTCGTCAGTCGTCGAGCGCACGACCCCTGATGCCGCTGAGCTCATCAGGGTCGGGGATCCCCGCCGGCGCAAAGTAGCCGGCGGCTTTCTTTGCCTCGATTTCGACCACGGCGTCGAGCGGCACCAGCCGGTCCGGGATCGCGACCTGCTCCACGACCTCGATGCCCTGTCCCGTCAGCGCGTCACGCTTCAAGTTCGACATCGACACCCAGCGGTGTATTCGGCGGATGCCGAGCCAGTGGAAGACATCCGGCATCAGCTCCTGAAACCGCATGTCCTGCACCCCGGCGACGCATTCGGTGCGGCGGAAATAAGTGTCCGCGCGGTCGCCCCCCGATTGGCGCTTGCGCGCGTTGTAGACGAGGAATTTGGTGACCTCGCCGAGTGCCCGCCCTTCTTTGCGGTTGTAGACGATGATCCCGACGCCGCCCTGCTGTGCGGTCTCGACGCAGACCTCGATCCCATGGACGAGATAGGGGCGGCACGTGCAGATGTCGGAGCCGAACACGTCCGACCCGTTGCACTCGTCATGAACACGACAGGCGATGACGGTGCCCGGATCCGCGATCCGCTCGACCGCACCAAAGAAATAAACCGTCATGCCGCCGATCGGGGGCAACAAGACCTCGATGTCGGGCCGGGTCACGAGCTCGGGGAACATCCCCCCGGTCTCTTCGAACAGGGTGCGGCGCAGATCGGCTTCGGCAACACCGAAGCGGGCGGCCAGCCCGGGCAGATGCCATACCGAATCGATCGCCGCCTTGGTGACGCGGATTTCGCCATTGTCGAGCAAGACCTCGCCGTCTGGCCGCAGAGTCCCGTCAGCGAGAAGCGGGCGCAACTCGGGCGTGGTAATTCGGGCCCGCGTGACCGCGATGGTCGGACGTATGTCGATGCCGGCGCGGATATGCTCCGCAAATACCTCGCCGACGAGATGGCCCCAGGGATCAAGCGACACGATTTTCGCCGGATTGCCCCATTGGGGATGCGGCCCGATAAGGGTCGCCGGCGCGGTGTCAGTGAAATCAGGGCGATGGTCACGCGCCAAGGCCCGCGTCGCCACGGCAAGCGCGCGATAGACTGCGTAGGCCCCGGAGCAGGAACCCACCGCGTTGCGGTATCGTGGCTCGGCAGGGCTCGCTACGACTGGCCCCCGTGCGGCCGGGCTTGACGCGCCCCAACTCAGCGGAATGGCGCCCCGGCCAGCTGTTCCAGGGTGGGAAGTCAGACGGATATGACGCGGTGCGGAATGCTCCATGACCTTTTCGCGCGGGAAAGATCACAAATGGAGAGCGTAATGGTGTAATCAACAGCCCGCGACCCGGGCGGGCTCGCCTCACGATGGTGTGAGGGGGTCGAAATAATCTTCGAGATCGGTTCCGGCGTACTAAGTTAAGCTCGTTTCCTTCGATTTCCGGCAACGGTCCCCATGGCTGAGCCGCCGTCGCAACTGGATCCGCGCAAATTTCAGCACGCTTTCCTGACGGCCAAGGGCGAACCGCGAGCGCAAGTCGCCCTCAGGTCGCTGGACACGCTGTGGTTCAATACCGGCACGCTGTGCAACCTGACCTGCGAACACTGCTATATCGAGTCCTCCCCCAAAAATGATCGGCTAGTCTACCTGACGGCCGCCGAGGTAGCCGAATATCTCGACGAGATCGAAGCGGGCGGTCTCTCGACGTCGCTGATTGGCTTCACCGGCGGCGAGCCTTTCATGAACCCCGAGCTGCCGGGGATGCTCGAAGATGTCCTTTCCCGCGGTTTCCGCGCCCTCGTTCTGACGAATGCGATGAAGCCGATGGCTAAATGCAAGCCGGCGCTGTTGAAACTCAGAGACCGATTTGGCGACCGGCTGACGATACGCGTCTCGATCGATCATTACGGGCCGCAGGTGCACGAGGTAGAACGCGGCAAACGTAGCTGGCGGCCGACAATTGACGGGCTCCTGTGGCTGGCGCGCAACGGCTTCTCGCCGCATGTCGCCAGCCGCCGGCTTTCGGGAGAGCCGGAAGCGGCGATACGCAGCGGCTTTGCCCGGCTGTTCGCCGAGCTCGGCGTCGCAATCGACGCCGCCGATGCGGTGGCACTTACGGTGTTTCCGGAAATGGATGCGGCAGCCGATGTTCCGGAGATCACCGAAGCGTGTTGGGGCATTCTCGGGAAATCGCCGGAGAGCGTCATGTGCGCGACGTCGCGGATGATTGTGAAGCGTAAGGGCGAAGCGCATCCAGCCGTCCTAGCCTGCACGCTGCTCCCCTATGATTCTCGCTTCGAGCTCGGCCGAACCCTCGCCGAGGCGAGCGGCGCCGTGCCTCTTAATCACCCTCACTGCGCCAAGTTCTGCGTCCTCGGCGGCGGCGCTTGTAGCCGCGGTTGACTGGCCTCAGGACAGAGTTAATGCGGCGGTTTGTTTGAGGATCTCGGTCGAGCCGCCCCAAATCATCCGGAGAGCGACGAAAGTGATGATCCCGAGCCCGACCCAGGAGATCCAGAAAAAGCGGTCGAGGAGCCTGGCGATCCAGGTCGAGGCGACGCCCATCAGCGCCACCGAAAGCACAAGTCCGAACGCCAGTAGCCAGAAATGGTCGCGCGCGATCCCGGCGACCGCCAATACGTTGTCGAGTGACATCGAAACATCGGCCAGGACGATCCGAGTGAGCGCCTCCGTCGGGGTCGTCCGGTGGGTGGCCAGTCGGGCGCCGGAGCACTCCACCCCGCCCAACTCCGGCGGCTTATTGGTGTGTGTCTCGCGGATCTCGCGATACATTTTCCACGAGACCCACAGCAGCAGCACACCGCCCGCCAAAGTCAGGCCGATCACCGCGAGCAGCTGCACGGCAAAATAGGCAAAGAGGATCCGCAGGACGGTCGCGGCGGCGATGCCGAGCACGATAATGCTCCGCCGCCGTTCGGCCGGAAGGCCTGCCGCCGCCATTCCGACGACGATCGCGTTGTCTCCGGCGAGCACCACATCGATGATGACCACCGACAGCAGTGTGCCGAGTTGATTCACGCCGATCAGCACCGTCGCCACATAATCACTGATCTGCGCACCGTCGAGACCGTCACAATTTCGAGATCAGTTGATTTTGCATCCGGCACTGCGCCTTTCGGCCTTTTATGCCGCGACGGTGCAGTCGCCGGCGATCCCAGGTTCTGGGTCTTTATCCCTGCCGCCTCTGCCCTGCAGGCGAGTCACCGAGTTTATTACGGCTTTGGAACGCTTTACTGGCGCTCGCTGGATTTCTCGGACACGGCGGTCGGTTGGCTTTGGGCGGAAGGAGTCCTCGCCGAAATCCTGCTCTTCTGGCATGGGCGGCGGCGGCTCGCCCGGCTCGGGCCGATCGGATTGATGGTGCTCGGGGGTGTCGCCGGCGGGGATCGCGGGAGTGCTCTATTCAGCCTTCGGCGGAAGCGCCTACTCTTTATGGCCGCGCTCTCTGCGGCTGGGCTGGTGGGAGCAGCAGTTTTAGGCTGGACACGGTTCTCCCCCCAACCGGCATGGCCTCGCTCCAAGTGGGCGCCCCAGCTACTTCGAACACCTCGGGTGCACGCCGTCCACCGCATGGGCGACCGCGTAATCATGAAATCCTTTTGTGTCGAGCGTGCTGGCCAGCTTCAACATCTCGGTCGATTGTTGGCAGAATTGCCCGGTCGGAATGATCGCTTGCTTGCGCGCAGCCTCGTTGGCGAGGCTGGTTTGCCAGGCATCGAAGGCGCTCTTCGCGTTGCGAGCGCCGGTGCGGCGAAAATGGTCGATCATCGCGTTCTGATAGCGCAAGATCGCATCCTTGTTGCGCGCCCGAAATTCGCCGTAGACGGTATCCCGGCAAGCCGAGCTGATGACCATCAGATTGGTTTGAAACAGCAGCGCCTGCTCAGCTTCGATATCCCCCGGCGAATAGCAATTCCGGTCGGCGGCCGACGCTGTGGCGACAGACGCGGCGGCCAGGAGAGCCGCAGCCAAACCAAGTTTTTTCATCGCAATTCCCCCAACGATGTCCGCGACGCGCTCAGCATAACCAAGGAGCTCTCTCAATTTCAAGAGCAGCAGCGCTCGTTCTCGACAAATCTTAAGTACAAAGGCTTACTCTTTTTCAGGCGGACAAGGCGCGGTATAACCCAACCCAAGATTGGATAGCCTGCTGTGTCCTATCCGAATGATTTAATGCCGAGCGAGAACTTGAACCGATAAGATCAAAGGCGTTCAAAGTCTGCCGCCAAACCCGGTTTAGCATCAGAACCATGACCCGTCGAAGAGGCGAGGATGGCTCCAATAATTGTCTTGTTCACCGATTTTGGTCTCGAAGGGCCGTATATCGGCCAGGTCAAGGCCGTGTTGCACCAGATCGCACCCGGTGTTCCGGTGGTCGACCTGTTTGCCGACCTGCCCGCAGCAAAGCCTCAGCCGGCAGCTTATCTGCTTGCCGTCTACGGCGCATGGTTTCCGCCGGGCACGATCATTCTCGCAGTCGTCGACCCCGGGGTGGGGGGGGAGCGTGCAGCGGTGGTCGTCGAAGCCGATTCCCGCTGGTATGTCGGTCCGGACAATGGGTTGTTCGAACTCGTCACGCGGCGCGCCGACCGCCCGCGAACCTGGGAGATCTCCGCGCGGCCCGAGGCGATATCGGCCAGCTTTCACGGCCGCGATCTGTTCGCCCCGGCAGCGGGGCTGCTGGCTCGCGGCGAGCCGCCGGCCGGTCGGCTCCGTCCCGAGGGAGTATTCCGCCGTCCCGATTGGCCGGACGACCTTGCCGAGATCGTTTACATCTTGGCGCCCGGCGGAACCCTGAGCTGGCGACGTCTTTGCAGCCTGTGAAACAGCCACACGGCGAGCGTGAAGACGATAAACGCGATCAGCATGACGAGGCTGAACGAGCGCACCAAATGACCGAGCACGGCGCGGAATGCGTGTCCGAGGAAATAGCCGAGGGCGACGAAACTCCCAGCCCAGAGACCGGCGGCGAG
>VAZT01000411.1 GCA_005884825.1 Alphaproteobacteria bacterium | reverse complement strand
GATCCGGAGGAGATCAGGCGGCGCACGTCACGCCGTCTCATTGAAGATTTCGCGGCCGATCAGCATGCGGCGGATCTCGGAGGTGCCGGCGCCGATCTCGTAGAGCTTGGCGTCGCGCAGCAGCCGGCCGGTCGGGTAGTCGTTGATGTAGCCGTTGCCGCCGAGGATCTGGATCGCGTCGAGCGCCAGCGCCGTCGCTTTTTCGGCGGCGTAGAGGATGGCGCCCGCGGCGTCCTTGCGCGTCGTCTGCCCGCGGTCGCAGGCTTTGGCCACCGCGTAGACATAGGATTTGCAGGCGTTCATCGTCGTGTACATGTCGGCGATCTTGCCCTGGATCAGCTGGAATTCGCCGATCGCCTGGCCGAACTGCCTGCGGTCGTGAATGTAGGGGATCACGACATCGAGGCAGGCCTGCATGATGCCGAGCGGACCCGCGGCTAAGACGGCGCGCTCGTAATCGAGCCCGCTCATCAGCACCTGCACGCCCTCGTCGACCGTGCCGAGGACGTTCTCGGCCGGGACTTCGCAAGCCTCGAAGAGCAGCTCCGAAGTAGGTGAGCCGCGCATCCCCAATTTGTCGAGCTTCTGCGCCGGCCGGAACCCTTTGAACCCCTTTTCGATGAGAAAAGCGGTGATGCCGCGCGGCCCGGCGTCGGGGCGTGTCTTGGCATAGACCACCAAGGTATCGGCGTAATGACCGTTGGTGATCCACAGCTTGGTGCCGTTCAGGACATGATGGTCGGCTCTCTTGTCGGCGCGCAGCCGCATCGAGACGACATCCGATCCGGCGCCCGGCTCGCTCATCGCCAGCGCCCCGAGGTGCTCGCCCGAGATCAGCTTCGGCAGATACTTGCGCTTTTGTGCCTCCGTTCCGTTGCGCCGGATCTGATTGACACAGAGATTGGAGTGGGCGCCGTAGGAGAGGCCGACCGAAGCGGAGCCGCGGCTGACCTCCTCCATCGCGACGCAATGCGCGAGGTAGCCCATTCCGGCGCCGCCATATTCTTCTTCGACGGTGATGCCGTGCAGGCCGAGCGCGCCCATCTCGGGCCACAGCTCGATCGGGAACCGGTCGGTCCGGTCGATCTCGGCGGCGAGCGGCGCGACCCGGTCCTCGGCAAAGCCGCGAACCGTGGTCCGCAGCATGTCGATCTCCGGGCCGAGATCAAAATCGAGAGAGGAGAGCCGCGTGTTCTGCATGGGTCAGCGGCTGGCGGCTGCGGCTGGTGCGGTCGAGAAGACTCGAACTTCCACGGAGTTTCCCCCACAGCGACCTCAACGCTGCGCGTCTACCAATTCCGCCACGACCGCACGGCAGAGGCCGGCGTGATTAGCAAATCCGGCCCACCATATCAAGCTGCATGGACCATCAGATGGGAACCGGGCCGGGCGGGATCGAGTGGCGGATCAGCACGACGCCGGTTGATTATCGCGGCGCGGTCGAGGAGATGGAAAGGCGCGTCGCCGCCATCCGTGCCGGGGCGGCTGCCGAGCTGATCTGGCTGCTCGAACATCCGCCGCTCTACACCGCCGGCACCAGCGCGCATCACGAGGAGCTGCTCGAGCCGGGGCGCCTGCCGGTGCATCGCACCGGACGCGGCGGCCGGTATACCTATCACGGGCCCGGTCAGCGGATCGCCTATGTCATGCTGGATCTGCGCAAGCGCGGGCAGGATGTGCGCTGCTATGTGCACCAGCTCGAGGAATGGATCATCCGCACGCTCGTGCGCTTCGAGGTGCGCGGCGAACGGCGCGACGGCCGCGTCGGCATATGGGTCGTGCGGCCGTCGGGGAACGAGGAAAAGATCGCCGCGATCGGCGTGCGCGTGCGTCAGTGGGTCACGTATCACGGTCTCGCGCTCAATGTTGACCCCGAACTCGAGCATTACCGCGGCATCGTCCCTTGCGGGATCGCCGAGCACGGCGTGACCTCTCTGGCCGAACTCGGTGTCGCGGCGACTATGGAGGAGGTCGACTCGGCCCTAAGGCGCGCGTTCGCGGAGGCGTTCGAGGTTCCGCCGGTCTGCCGCTCCTGAGCGGAGTCGATGCGGCCGCATTTCGCAATGCCTTGAAGCTGACCTTGGCCGTTTCTCTCCGCTTTTTCATTCCGGCCATGTGGCTTGGCTGGGCAATGTTCTGGACCGTAGCAGCGCTCCACACAAAGCCCGCGCGCTGGCGGGAATCGATCGCCTCGCGGATATTACACGTGGTCCCGCTCCTCGCCTGTGCCGTGCTCTTAGCGGCGCCGCGCTGGCTGCCGGCGATCCTGTCGGCGCGGGTCGAGCCGGCAGCTCGCCTGTTTCCGGTGCTCGGCGCGGTCATCGTTGCGGCGGGCCTCGGGTTCGCCGTCTGGGCGCGAGCTCATCTCGGTCGGAACTGGAGCGGCATCGTCACGGTGAAAGAGGGTCATGCACTCGTGCGCACGGGGCCCTATCGGGTCGTTCGTCATCCGATCTATACCGGGTTGCTGCTCGCATTGACGGGTACGGCAATCGCGATTGGCGAGTGGCGGGGCGTCCTTGCCGTGATTTTTGCGCTGATCGGATTTCTGTGGAAAATCCAAGTCGAGGAGAAGCGCATGCGCGAGAATTTCCCCGAATATTCCCAATACCGCCGCCAGACTGCGGCGCTGATCCCGCTGCTCTATTGAAGTATTTGCGATGAACCGAAGAACCTTACTCAGGCGCGCTGCCGCCCTCGCGTTCCTGCCGGTGCTGCCCAAACCCTTGCGGGCCGCCATATCCGAAAACGCCCCTGTTCGCCGCGTGCGCCCCGGCGACCCCTCATGGCCAAGCGAGGCGAGCTGGACAGAGCTGAACGAGGATGTCGGCGGCCGGCTCATCAGGATGAATTCGCCGCTGAGCGTCTGTCGCGAAGCGCCGGATGGGGCGGCATGCGGCGATCTTTTCAGGGAACTCAAGAATCCCTACTACATCGGCGATAACGTCGCTCTGACGCAAACCGCGGGCTGGGTCGACGCCTGGGAATCTCAGCCGAGCGTCTATGCGGTGGCGGCCGAGACGACGGGTGACGTCGTCGCCGCAGTCAATTTCGCCCGTGACAATAATCTGCGGCTGGTCGTCAAGGGCGGCGGCCACAGCTATCTCGGCAGGTCGAACGCGCCGGATTCTCTGCTGATCTGGACCCGGCGCATGAACGCCATCTCGTTGCACGACGATTTCACCCCGCAAGGGTGCGCGCCACGGCAACCGCCCCAATCCGCCGTCACGATCGGGCCAGGCGCGATCTGGATGCATACATACAATGCAGTAACGACCAGGGGAGGCCGCTATGTGCAGGGCGGCGGCTGCGGCACCGTCGGGGTGGCGGGGCTGGTTCTGGCGGGTGGCTTCGGCAGCTTCTCGAAAAATTTCGGCACCGCGGCCGCGGGGCTGTTGGAAGCCGAAATCGTCACCGCCGACGGCGAGGTCCGCATCGCCAATGTCTGCACCAATCCGGACCTGTACTGGGGCCTCAAAGGCGGCGGTGGCGGCAGCCTCGGCGTCGTCACCCGGCTCACCCTCAAAACGCATGAGCTGCCGCCGTTCTTCGGCGCGGTTTCGGCAACGGTCCACGCCTTTTCCGACGCCGCCTTTCGCGGGTTGATCGGTCAGTTCATCGACTTCTATGCCGACAATCTCGTCAATCGACATTGGGGGGAGATCGTCACGCTGCGGCTCGGCAATCGCCTCGAAATCCGGATGGTCTTCCAGGGGCTCGACCAGCAACAGGCCCAGACGGTCTGGCAGCCGTTTTTCCATTGGGTCAACGGGTCACCACAGGATTTTACCTATCAGCTCACACCCAGGATCATCGCAGCGCCGGCTCGCAATCTCTGGGACCCGGTTTTTCTCAAAAAGCACTTTCCCAGCGGCGTGCTGTCGGACGACCGGCCGGGCGCGCCTGCCGACAATATCTTCTGGTCGGGAAATCTCGCGGAGGTGGGCCATTTTCTTTCCGGCTTCCAATCGCTTTGGCTGCCCGCTTCATTGCTGCAATCGGACCGGCGCAGCGCGCTCGCGGACGCCTTGTTCGCCGCCGCCAGGCATTGGCCGGTCGAACTCCATTTCCAGAAGGGGCTGGCCGGAGGATCGGCAGAGGCGGTGTCCGCCACCGGGGACACGGCGATGAACCCGGACGTGCTCGGCGCCTTGGCGCTCGCGATCATCGGCGGCGAAGACCCGCCGGCTTTTCCCGGGGTTCCGGGTCATCGGCCGGACCTCGAGGTGGAT
>VAZT01000410.1 GCA_005884825.1 Alphaproteobacteria bacterium | reverse complement strand
GAGACCCTTGGGGATGACCACCGACGAGATCGTATCACGCGTCGAGGCCGGGCGGCGTCTGTTGGCGGCCGAAGCGCTGGCGCTCGCCGATCACTCTGATCTGCCGTCGCTGATGAGGGTTGCGGCGGCGCTGCGCGACAGGGCGCATGGCGGCCTCGTGTCGTATTCGCGCAAGGTCTTCATCCCGCTGACCCAGCTCTGCCGCGACGTCTGCCATTACTGCACCTTTGCCCATCCGCCGCGCCCCGGCGAGCCTGCTTATCTGGGCGCCGAGCAAGTTCTGGAGATCGCCCGCGCCGGCGCGCGTGCCGGCTGCCACGAGGCGCTGTTCACATTGGGCGACAAGCCGGAGTTGCGCTACGGTGCGGCGCGCGACGCGCTGCAGCGGCTCGGCCACAAGACCACGCTCTCCTACCTCGCCGAGATGGCGGGGCTGGTGCTGCGCGAGACCGGCCTGTTGCCGCACCTGAACCCAGGAGTGATGACTCCCGCCGACATCGACAGGCTGCGCGCAGTGTCGGTCTCGCAGGGCATCATGCTGGAGAGCGCGGCCGAGCGGTTGCGCCGCCGCGGCGGGCCGCATTTCGGCTCGCCCGACAAGGACCCGGCGGTACGCCTCGATACGATCCGCGCTGCCGGCGAGGCCGCGGTGCCGTTCACCACCGGCATCCTGATCGGCATCGGCGAGACCCGGCGCGAGCGCATCGAGGCGTTGTTGACGCTGCGCGACCTGCACGACTGCTACGGCCACCTGCAGGAGATCATCATACAGAATTTTCGGGCCAAGCCCGGGACGCGGATGGCGCAAGCGCCCGAGCCCGACCTCGACGATCATCTATGGACCATTGCGGTCGCGCGGCTGATCTTCGGTCCGGCGATGAACATCCAAGCGCCGCCCAATCTGAACCCCGGTGCGCTCGCCGAGATGATCGCCGCCGGCATCAACGATTGGGGCGGCGTCTCACCGGTCACTCCCGATCACGTCAACCCCGAGAGGCCGTGGCCGGGACTCGACCGGCTGGCCGAGCAGACCGCCGCAGCCGGCAAAATGTTGGTCGAGCGGCTGGCGATCTACCCGGCCTACGCGCGCGACTTGGACCGCTGGGTCGATCCTGCGCTGCGCCCGGCGGTGCTCCGCGCGATCGATGCGCAGGGGCTCGCGCGGTCTGACGATTGGGTACCCGGAGCCGGTATCGAACCACCGCCCCTCACCCGCCTCGCTTCGCTCGTCACCCTCTCCCGCAGTGCGGGAGAGGGGGGACCAAGCCCGCAGGGCTGGGTGGGTGAGGGGCAACTGGCAGCGGCGCTGGAACGAGCCACGGCCGGAGAGACGCTCAACGAAGCGGATATAGTCCGGCTCTTCGCGGCGCGCGGTGACGAGTTCGATGCGGTGTGCCGGACGGCCGACGAGCTGCGGCAACGGGTCAATGGCGACGTGGTGAGCTATGTCGTGACCCGCAACATCAACTACACCAACATTTGCTATTTCCGCTGCCAGTTCTGCGCGTTCTCGAAGGGCAAGCTCAGCGAAAATCTGCGCGGCCGGCCTTATGACCTCGATCTCCCGGAGATCCAGCGGCGGGTCGAGGAAGCGTGGAACCGCGGCGCGACCGAAGTCTGTATGCAGGGCGGGATTCACCCGGAATATACCGGCGCCACCTATCTTGCGGTCTGCCGCGCGATCAAGGAAGCGGTGCCCGACATCCACATCCACGCCTTCTCGCCGCTCGAGATCTGGCAAGGCGCCAAGACTCTCGGCCGCACGCTCGCCGATTTCCTGCGCGAGCTGAAGGCGGCTGGATTGAGCTCGCTGCCCGGCACTGCGGCCGAGATCCTCGACGACGAGGTCCGCGCGGTGATCTGCCCCGACAAGATCAAGACCGGCCAATGGCTCGAAGTCATGGAAGCCGCGCACGCCGCCGAGCTGCGCAGCACAGTCACGATCATGTACGGCCATGTCGACCGTTACGAGCACTGGGCCCGACACCTGTTACGCATCCGCGCGTTGCAGGCCCGGACAGGCGGCTTCACCGAGTTCGTGCCATTGCCTTTTGTGCCGATGGAGACGCCCATTTATCTGAAGGGAGGCGCCCGCCGCGGCCCGACCTACCGCGAGGCTGTGCTGATGCACGCGGTGGCGCGTCTCGTGCTGCACCCCGTCATCACCAATATCCAGACCTCCTGGGTCAAGATGGGCACCGGCGGCGCCGCTGCGTGTCTGGCAGCAGGCGCCAACGATCTCGGCGGCACTCTGATGAACGAGAGCATCACGCGGGCCGCGGGCGCAGTGTACGGCCAGGAGATGCCGCCCGAGAGCATGGAGGCATTGATCCGCTCGTTAGGGCGCGAGCCACGCCAGCGCACGACGCTTTACGCCAATGCGCCCGCCGAGCGGAAAGCCGCCTCGTTCGGAGCCGCTCCGCTCACCGAGCCGGTCAATACGCCGGCTCGGCGCTATGAGCGGCAGCCGCAGAGCGCCGCCGCTGACTAAAAATTTTAGGGGAGGATAGCCATGGAGATCCAGGCTGCGGTCTTTCGCAAGGTGCGCGAGCCGCTGACAATCGAGGCGGTGGAGATCGGTAAGCCGTGGGGGCGCGAGGTGCTGGTCCGCACGGCGGCCACTGGCGTCTGCCACAGCGATCTGCATGTCGTCGACGGTGTCGGGAGGTTCCCGCTCGATCGGCCGATCGTGCTCGGCCATGAAGGCGCCGGCGTCGTCGAGGCGGTCGGCGCGGATGTGACCACGGTCGAGCCGGGGGATCACATCGTCGCTTGCCTTTCGGGTTTTTGCGGCAATTGCCCGCAATGCCTTTCGGGGCATCCGAATCTGTGCACCGGCGGCATTGTCACGCGTCCCGACAATGCGGACCCGCGGCTCTCGCAGAAGGGTCAGCCGCTGCGCCAGTTCATCGGCATCTCGAGCTACGCCGAGAAGATGCTATTGCACGAGAATTCGCTGGTGAGGATCGACCCTGAATTGCCGCTCGACCGCGCTGCGCTCGTCGGCTGCGGCGTCTTGACCGGCGTTGGCGCGGCATTGCGCAGCTCTGGGCTCGAAGCGGGTCAGACCGTGGCGGTGTTCGGCTGCGGCGGTGTCGGGCTGTCGATCATCCAGGGTGCGCGGATCGGCGGCGCCCGCCAGATCATCGGGGTCGACGTGTTCGAAGCGAAGCGCGAGATGGCGGTGCGCGCCGGCGCGACCGATTTCGTCAACAGCGCCGAGGACGACCCGGTCAAGGCCGTGCGCGCATTTACCGGCGGCGCCGGCGTCGATCACGCCTTCGAGGCGGTCGGCAACGCCAAGCTGGTGCGGCAGGCGATCGAGAGCCTCGCGATCCGCGGCACCGCGACGATCGTCGGGGTATTGCCGCCGGATGCGATGATCGAGTTCCCATGGATGGCGATCCGCCCGGAATGCAAGGTGCAGACCTCGCGGATGGGCTCGAACCGCTTCCGCTACGATATCCCGCTCTACCTCGATTTCTACCGCCAAGGCCGCCTCAAGCTCGATGACATGGTCACCAAGCGAGGCCAGCTCTGCGACATCAACGAAGCCTTCCGCGCGATGAAAGCCGGTGAAGTCGCCCGCACCGTGCTGACCTTCGATTAGCGATTACGGGACACGCCAGCCGGCCTTGGCGGCAAAGCTCTCGAAGAAGTCGAGATCGTAGGCGCGCTCCGGGGCCTGCCGGACCAGTTCATCGATTTGGTGCGCGTCGTTGCCGACCAGGATGCGCCAGTTGTCGGCCTTGACCCCGTCGAGAATGATTGTCGCCGCCTCGGCCGCGCTCGTCGGCGCCTCCTCGCGGAAGCGGCGCTCGCGCTCGGCTATCATCTTGCGGATGTCGTCATCCGACAGGCTGGTCACGTCCCGGCCCATCGAGGCGATGCGCGCCCTAGCTTGCGCGATCTGCCTCGCATTGATCTCGTCGGATAGGTTGCCGCTTTGAATCTTGCGCGAGTTGAGCGGGATCGAGGTGCCGATATGACCGGGCATGACGACCGAGCATCTGATATGCGGCGCGTTGATCCGCAGATCGGTGATCAGCGCCTCGGTAAAGCCTTTCACCGCAAACTTTGCAGCAGAGTACGCGGTATGCGGAATACGCGGCCCGACCGACGCCCAGAAGCCATTGACGCTGCTGGTATTGACGATGTGCCCCTCTTCCGCCTTCAGCAGCATCGGCAGGAAAGCGCGGGTGCAGTTGTAGACCCCGCCCCAGCACACATTGAACGTCTTTTCCCACTCCTCGCGGCTATGGGCGAACATACTGCCGCCGCCGCCGATACCGGCATTGTTGAAGAGGAGATGGATCTTGTCGGTGCCGTGACGCTCGGCCACCTCGTCGCGAAATCGCTCGACCTGCGCCTCGTCGGACACATCGGCGAGATGGGGCGTGATCCGTAGGCCTTGTGGCAGCCCAGCCGCCTCGCAAAGCTGCCGCGTTTCCGCCATCCCCTCTTCGGAGACATCGCACATTGCGATATTGCACGCCTCCGCGGCCAGCTGGCGGACGAGTTCGCGCCCCATTCCCGAGCCGCCGCCGGTTACGACTGCGATCTTCCCTGCGAAATCCTTCATCCACACCTCCCCTTGGGTCTTGGGCAACTCATAAGCCACCTGCCTTCGTTTGGAGACAGGCGCTGACTTCTGCTTTATCGTCGCTCCCGCGCAAGCGGGAGTCCAGGATCGAGGGTACGCGTCGCCCCTGGATACCCGCTTTCGAGGGTACGACGAGTAGAAGGACATTCGACAATGTTGAAGACCACCCGCGACATGGTCATGCCGACTGCGATCACCGGCTCTTACCATCAATGCACAGGAGGCTGCCGGGCTCGATATCGTGACCGACGGCGATAGCCGCTTCGACCTCGCGGTCGGCGGGAAGTCTTGGTTCTTCTATCCGATCGAACGGCTGGGCGGCATCGAGGGACACCGGAGCACCTCGCACGGGTGGATGGCGCGGCACGACATCCGCCCCGGCAAGATCCTGTGGGAAGTGCAGGAGGCCTATCAGCCGGCGATCGTCAAAGAAAAATTGACCCGCGGGCCGCTCGAATACGCCGCGCTGTGGCAAATCGCGCAGCGTTTCAGTGATCGCCCCGTCAAATTCGGCGCGATCTGCGCGCCGGCATTGGCGAGCATGCTGTGGAACGAGCACTACGCCGACGACAAGGCGATGGTGCTCGATCTCTGCGACATCATGAACGCCGAATTGCGCGAATTGGCCGCCGCCGGCTGCCCGGTGATCCAGGTCGAGGAGCCGCGCCATCATGGCCTGACGACCCGGCCCGACTGCACCGACGCCGAGCTCGAATTCCAGACCGAAGCCTTCAACCGCCAGCTCGCCGGCGTCGACGCCGAGATCTGGGTGCACACCTGCTGGGGCAATCCCAATCAGCAGCGGGTTTACTGGGAGGTGCCAAGCTACGAGCGCGCACTGCCTTATCTGCTGCAGCTCGAATGCGACGTCATCACCTTCGAATGCGCCAGCAATGACGGCAAGGACCTGCCGCTCTTCGCCAAACACAAGACCGACAAGAAGATCGGCATCGGCGTCGTCAACCACTGCAACACAGTCGTCGAGCCGGCCGAGCACGTCGCCGTATTGATCCGCAAAGCGCTCGAACACATCCCGCCCGAGCGGCTCGTCATCACGACTGATTGCGGCTTTGGCCGCGAGGGCCTCAGCCGCCGCATCGCCTATTACAAATGCGTCTCGCTCGTCGAAGGCACCAACATCGTCCGCCGCGAACTGGGCCTGCCCGAAGCCCATATCCGCGCCGCGGACCCCAAGCTTTACTTCGCCGGGGTGAGCGAAGATTGACACCGAGCTTGCCGCCGCGGGCCTCCCCGCTTTGGACTGGCTAAAGCGGAGCAGGCGGGCACCAGGCACCTGGACCGGCCTGCAATCATGCATTGAAGCACCAAAACGCCGCTGCTGCTGCTCCTGCAGCAAATCAGCAGCAAAAACACCCGCGTTGGTTGCGGCCTCCATCGAACCCGCGCAAGCTTTTACTCGCCAACACCCGCGAGAGTGAGAACACCGATTACTGCGAACACGACGGCAGCGGTGATGCGGACGGGTTTCGCCGGGAGTTTATCGGCGCTCTGATCCCAATGAGCGCGGCGGGAATGTTCGCCAGAATCATGCCGCCGGTCGTGCCAAGGTCGACTGGATAGAACTGCTCGAACCTGGCCGCGAGGCCGACTGTGGCGATCGTTAACCCTCCGATGCTCGGGTGATCTCGCTTCCCGATGCAGGGATATCGAGGATTCCGGTCAGTGGAAAGTGAAGTTCGATCCTCAGGCCCGGAGAGTTGTCCGCCATCTCGATGCGAGCGCCATGAAGGCTGGCGACCGCTGCGACGAGGCTGAGGCCGAGACCGTTGCCGGGGCTGTTCCGGCTGCTCTCGAGGCGATAAAATCGTTTCAGAACGTGCTTGCGTTCCTCGATCGGAATGCCGGGTCCGCGGTCGGCTACCGAAAGAACGGGTCCGTCAGCGCGGCACCAGACCGCGACCGTGATGCAACCCTTACGGCCGCCGTGCTTGATCGCGTTGTCGACAAGATTGGAGATGGCGTCGAACAGCAGATCCCGGTCGCCAACCACATCCATCCGATCGCTTGCAGCGAGTTCCAGCGTCACGCCGTTCTCCTCCGCCGCGGGATCGAACAGCTCAATGACCTCGCGAGCAGTCTCGGTCAGGTCGAGATGGCGGAACCCGGCGGTCCGGTCGCGCGTCTCTGTTTGGGTGAT
>VAZT01000409.1 GCA_005884825.1 Alphaproteobacteria bacterium | reverse complement strand
GCCTATCGGTTTACCGCGACTCAGCAAATCGATTTTCACGCAGGGTTCGGATTAACCAACAGATCGCCGACCTATTTCTTTGGCTTGGGCTATTCGGTTCGACTTGATAGCCTCTTCTGAGGCGCAGGCCCGCTACTGTTCCGATTGGTCGAGCAGGTGCGTCGCAGGATCAGGAGGAAGCCTCCAAGACGGTCTCCTTCCGCCCGCCTCTATTGGGGATCAGATCATAGCGCTTAGCCTCAAGCGCGCGAACCGGGTGCCGGTCAGTGGAGCAAGTTGGGCCCGGTGACCTGAGGGAGGCCGATACGGCGCAGGAGATCCTGAAACCGAGCGTCGGATCGGAGGGGATCGAAGGCCGGCCGCAGGAGGATCGAGGCTTTGAAGCGCGCTTTATAGGCCTTGTTCAGCGCGATCATCGCTTGGTCCTGATCGCCGAGACCCACATAGATCAACGCGATATCGGCATCGGCAGAAGGGTTTTGATCATGCCGGGCGTGCAAGTCATCTACAATCTTGATTGCTTCTTCTCTTTGTCCTGACATGGCGTAGGCGTAGCCGAGATAGGAGTCGAAGGCGCCGCTGTGTCCGGAAAGTTCGATCGCTCGCTGAAATTCCACAATTGCTTCGTCATGCAGGTTTTTTTGCGCGAGCGCTTGGCCCAGCTCATAATGGCCGACGGCAAAATTCGGGTCCATCTCCAGGATTTTCTTACTTTTCTGCACTGCCTCTTCATAGCGGCGAGCGACACACAACGCGTCCGCCATGTCGGCGCTGATGATTAGGGAAAGAGGGTCTAGGCTTTCTGCTTTTGTCAACTCAAGGATGCCCTCGCTATGCCGCCCCATCATCATAAGATGCCAGGAATACCATTGATGAGCCGTCGCATAGCCGGGATCCAGCTTGATTGCGCGTTGGTATTCGGTCTCGGCGGCCTCCCAATCCCACCCATAAAGGTCCAAAGCGAAAGCGAGCGAGGCGTGGGCCTCAGCAAGGTTATCGTCCAAAGCCAAGGCTTTTTCCGCCGCTGACTTGGCTTTGGAAAAGGAATCCTGCGGAGAAAGGACCCCATACTTCCAATCGCCAGACAATGCGTATGCGTCAGCTAAGCCAGAATAAGCAGCAGCGTAGGTTGGATCCCTTTCGATCGCATGGCTGAAATACTCGATCGCTTTCTTCAAGCCATCTCCGGTTCGCTTGTTGATGAAATAGCGGCCTTTGAGGCAGGCTTCATAGGCCACCGGGTTCACCGGCTTCGAGTTCTGCAGCGCCGCCTGCTCCTGTTCAGTCACTGTGACCCGGATCTGCTCGGCGATGGCGCGAGCAACGCTGCTTTGGAGTACCAGCGTGTCGCGTAGGTCCCCCTCAAAGCTCTGGGCCCAAATGTGCCGTTCGAGGGGCACCTCGATCAGCTGGGCGCTAATCCGAACTCGGTCGCCAAAACGCAACACGGTTCCTTCGACAACTGCTCCGACGTTCAGCTCGCGAGCAATCTCGGGCAAGAGCTTGCGAACCCGTTTATAGGTCATTATCGAGGTGCGGGAAATTACGCGTAACGCGCTGATCTGCGCCAGCGCGGAGATCAACTCGTCTGTCATGCCGTCAGCGAAATAATCTTGCGAGGGATCGCCGGAAAGGCTTTCCAGTGGCAGTACCGCTATGGAGCGAATCTGGGGCGAGGTTTGATCTCGGGAGTGCAGAACCCGAGAGAACGAGGCCACCAGCAACCGGGTTAAATGAGAGGCAAAAACTCTCCAATCAAGACGACGGGACGGTTGCCTCGATGACGAGCTAGCGTCGGTGGTGTCGACGACACCGACCAGGGGATCCGATGTCTCTTGGTGCTCGGGCTCGCGCCCGATCAAACTGGAGACCGTCATCGGGAGATTGCTCGACGGAGTTGATTGCGCTGCCTCGGCCGGCGAAGTGCGGATCTCCGCGACGAACCGGTAGCCCCGGCCGGACACCGTCCGAATGGAATCCCGATCCTCCCCGAGCGCCTTGCGCAGCGTCGAGATCTGGACCGCCAGGTTGTTCTCTTCTACCACCGTGTCCGGCCAGACTCGGCTCAGGATCTCGTCCTTGGTAACGAGCGCGCCGCGCGCCTCGACGAGGACCATGAGTACATCGAAGGCGCGGCTGCCCAGTTCGACGGCGACTCCGTCGGCGCGGAGCTCGCGGCGGTGCGGCAGCAACCGGAACCGGCCGAACTCGACAGCCCCCAGGGCTTCGCTGGTCAGCCTCATGGCGAGCGCTTTTAGAACTTTTAATAAATTTTCATATTCGATGAAGGCAGTCAAGCGTGGGTTCGCTCAGCGTTTCGCGGACCAAAATTCGGCGCCCGAGGTGGTCGCCGTGGTGAAGGAGCTCCTCGCTCCGCGGCGACACCGGGTCAGCAAAATGGTGTCAGCAAGTGACGCCTTAGAGGATTTCAGGAGATATCACCCGCACCGACAAGGACTTTAATCTTATCCAGCCTCATTCCTTCGCCGCGTAACCCTGGACCGGGAAGGGATCTCAATGTTGACGAATATCCTCGGAGCAGACGGAAAGAGCGGCCCGAAACGCGGGTCCCGCGGGCTTCGGGGTGCTCCTCGCCTCCCCGCGACTACGCCCGAGGTCACGGAGCCGGACGAGATCGCGCGAGGGCAAATGTCGGGGAACCCCGATCGGCGTCGTCAGGCGCGGTTCGAGGCGATAGCGCTGCCCCATGTCGATGCCGCATACGCACTGGCGCGGTGGATGACGCGCAACAATGCCGACGCCGCCGACGTCGTTCAGGAAGCATTTCTGCGCGCGTTTCGTTATTTCGACAGCTATCGCGGTGACGATGCCAGGAGCTGGATGCTAAAGATCGTGCGGCGCGCGTGCTACAACTGGCTCGAGCGCAATCGCTCGGCGGATGTCGTCTCGCTCGAAGCGGAGGAGGACCTCAGCGGCGCGGTCGCGACCTCCGCGATCGATGCCGAGGCGCTGCTGGAAAGCCGGTCCGATTTGCGGCGTCTCGACCAGCTGATCGAGGCGCTCCCGGCGCCGCTGCGCGAGATGATCGTACTGCGCGAGCTGCACGAGCTCGGCTACCGCGAAATCGCCGAGGTAACCGGCGTGCCGATCGGAACAGTCATGTCCCGCCTTCATCGCGCCCGCTCCTTGCTGCTCCGCGCGCACTCTCAAACTGGCGGCACCGCTATCGCCTCGGCGCCTTTGCCTGGGTAGGAGGTTAGTATCCCTCCGTCATTTCTCGTAGCCACGGGACCCGTAACGCTACGATTCGTGCGTGCACCGCAATAGATGTCTTGATCATTTCAAAAATAGATTTCGACAAGTTGCGCCAAGGCGTGCCGGCTTTCGGAAACGTATTTAACCAGTTGGCAAAGCAGCGTGGGGTGACCGAGGCGCATTCGTCCGCGGAGCCCTAGCATATCGGCGGCTGCAGCGGGTGCTCAACCCCGGTCCCGTAGCATGAGCTCGGCCATCCGCCGGTATTTTCTACGCCGCAGCGCGCGCCCACTCGGGCGAAGCAGTGACCTAGCTTAGAGCCTTTTTCCGACAACCGGCGGCCTTGTCGCAGACACTTCTCCCGGCTGCTCAACCGACATGATCGCCTGGGCTCGGACCAAAATTGCATCATCGTTTCCTTGGCCTTGTCGAGGCGGCCGGTGCGGCCGCTTGGGGGAGCGCCGAACAGATCTGTTTGCAAAGGAAGTCATGCGACTCGCGATGACGGGATTGTCGCACGACTAGCTAGCCACCGTTTTCTGAGCAACTCTTGCCAGATCCAATTGGGAGGAGTCTGCCGCTCCCCGCCATGGTGGGTATACCCGTCTCCGCCACGCCGTTCTTTATACGCAGCGCTTGCCCCATTTGCGGAGAATCGCGCACGCGGTCGGAGGCGGACAGATTCCCGCCCCCGCCGGCTCTGCTGCCGATCCCTTCGAGGAGCTCATGCGTCTCGATCGCGGGAAGTCAGAAAGTTGTCTACGATGAAATCAGCGATGTCACTACCCAGTCGCTGGCCGGTCGTAAGGTCGAAGAGAAAATGCACCCCGGCAAAGATGCGGCTCAGCGTTGCTTCTTCCGCGGCAGCCGGAAAGGTTATGAATGAACGCTCCACTCCCGGCATAACCTCGGACGTCACGCTGAACTCGAGATGGTCCGTGTGAAAAAAGGAAATCAGCGGTAGTGTCCGGGAAGTTCTGCAAAAGCCGCTGAGGCGGATGGCCATGGTATGCGGGTGATGCGCAATCACCGGATCCTTTGGCGAGGATGCACACCATGACCAAGAAGCAGGGTAAATCTGGGACGATCGACGTCAAAGCCCTTCTGAGGGAGGACGAGGAGTTTCTGCGGGCGCTGGTGCGGACGGCGCTGCAGGAGGTGCTCGAAGCGGAGATGACGGAGGCCTTGGGCGCCGAGAAGGGCGAACGGGCGGCGGGCCGACAGGGCTACCGGTCGGGCTATTACGGGCGGACATTGATCACGCGGGTCGGCAAGCTGGAGCTGCGGGTTCCGCAGGATCGAACCGGGCGGTTCTCGACCGAGCTGTTTGAACGCTATCAGCGCTCGGAGCGGGCGCTGGTGGCGGCTCTGGCGGAGATGTACGTGCAAGGGGTTTCGACCCGCAAAGTGAAGGCGATTACCGAGGAGCTGTGCGGCCACAGCTTTTCGGCTTCGTCGATCAGTGCAATGAACCAGGGGCTGGATGCGAGTTTGGCGCAATTTGCCGGTCGCCCCTTGGCCGAAGCCTTCCCCTATCTGATCCTCGACGCGCGCTATGAGCGGGTGCGCGAGGCCGGCGTGATCACCAGCCAGGCGGTGCTGATCGCGATCGGCATCGACTGGGACGGCCGCCGCCAAATACTGGCGGTCGAGCTCGCCAACCGCGAGAGCCGGTCGAGCTGGCGCGATTTCCTGCTCGGGCTGAAGGCCCGTGGTCTGCATGGCGTCGAATTTGTCGTGGCCGACGATCATGCCGGCCTGCGGGCAGCACTGCGCGAGGTTCTCGCGGAGGCGGCCTATCAGCGCTGCTACGTGCATTTCCTGCGCAACGCGCTCGATCACGTGCCGCGCAAGGTGGACGACGACTGCCTGCAGGAGTTGCGCTGGTTATATGACCGGCGCGATCTCACCGAGGCGCGCCGGGATCTGGCGGCCTGGCTCGCCAAGTGGTCGGGCAAATACTCAAAGCTCACCGGCTGGGTCGAAGACAACATCGATGAGACGTTGACCTTTTACCGGCTGCCGCGGCAGCACCATAAGCACCTCAAATCGACCAATATGCTGGAGCGCCTCAACGAGGAGATCAGGCGCCGCACCCAGGTTGTGCGCATCTTCCCCAATGGCGAGAGCTGCCTGCGGCTGGTGCGGGCACTGGC
>VAZT01000408.1 GCA_005884825.1 Alphaproteobacteria bacterium | reverse complement strand
GGGATCGGCGCACATCTGTCGACGAGCGCGACTGGCTCCAATGGTGAAAAGCTCGAGCCCCCGGATTTCGGCACAAAAGCGGCGACAGTGCCGAGCGAGGTGCTGCCGGCGATATTGCCATGGGCCAGAGAGAGGCTGGGCGACCGGCGGCTCGCCGCGCTCGGCCACCGTGTCGTTCATGGCGGTCTCCACCACTCCCGTCCCGCCCGTGTCACACCGGAACTATTGGCTGAGCTGGAGGCGCTGGTGCCGCTCGCGCCATTGCACGAGCCGCACAATCTCGCGCCGATCAAGATGGCGATGACGCTCGATCCCGAATTGCCGCAGGTAGCGTGCTTCGATACCGCCTTTCACCGCACTGCGCCGGAGGTCGAGCAGGCCTTCGCGCTGCCCTACTCGTATTATGAGCAAGGCATTCGGCGCTACGGCTTTCATGGCCTTTCCTACGAGTACATCGCCTCGGTATTGCCGGAGCACGCGGCCGAAATCGCCAATGGCCGCGTTGTCGTGGCGCATCTCGGAAACGGCTGCTCGGCTTGCGCAATGCGGAACCGGATTTCGATTGCAACGACGATGGGGTTCACCGCGCTCGATGGATTGCCGATGGGTACGCGCTGCGGCGATCTCGATGCCGGTGTTGTACTGCATCTCATCCAGCAGAAGGGGATGTCGGCGGAAGCGTTGGTGGACCTCCTCTACCGCCGCTCCGGCATGCTCGGGCTCTCCGGTATTTCGTCCGATTTCCGCGAGCTGCTGGCTAGCGACAGTCCGCGTGCGCGCTTTGCGGTCGAGGTGTTTTGCTATCGCGTTGCCCGTCATATCGCTTCGCTCGCGGCGGCACTCGACGGCCTCGACGCCATCGTCTTCACGGCCGGGGTCGGTGAGAATGCGGCGCCGGTGCGCAGCTCGATCTGCCGGGCGTGCGAGTGGTTGGGGCTCGACCTGGACGAGGCGGCGAACCGCGACCAAAAGCTGCGCATCAGCACGCCAAGCAGCCGCATCGCCGCTTATGTCATCAAGACAGACGAAAACCTGATGATTGCCCGCCATGCCCGCGCGCTGGTAGGCAACTGACCACGGCGAGTCGGAAGGGAACCAAAAACGGACCGCCAACATCCTCAGTCGGCCCACTCGCCGAGGCCGGGCCTCCCTCAAAATCTTCGCGTCAAGACCCACCAGGTTCAAGCGGCCTTTATCGGCAGCGGTCCCGCGGAAGCTTCGGATAGTCCTCGATGCTAAACGGCGGTAGGGCCGAGGTCGGTTGCGGCAACGGCGTGCAGGAGGGCGCGCATGTCGGTGGTGCGCTTCGCTCCGAACGCCTTCTCGAATTGCTGCTGCGCTTGCACCCATCCCTTCGTCGCGGCCCGGAAACGGGCTTCGCCGGCCTCGGTGACCTGCAGCTCCTTGCTCCGGCGATCGCGGCTGCCCTGTCCGACAGCGATCAGGCCGTCGCGTTCCAGAGGCAGGATGTTCCGGCCGAGCGTCGTTCGGTCCATCACCATCTCTGCAGCGAGGGCATTGATTGTCATCGGTCCCAACCGCCGCAGCTTCGCGAGAATTGAAAACTGCGTGGTGCGCAGCCCGCTCGGCGCCAGAAACTGATCGTAGAACTGCGTAACGTGGCGTGCGGCTTGGCGCACCGCGAGACAGTTGCAGTCCTCCGGTCCCGAATGAGCCCGCCTTGCCATCGTAATCCCCTTCCTTGACATCAGTGTATGTACTCCCATATAGGCGCGCGTGCTCTTAATTTCAATGCCTTGAGCGGTGCCGCGCATGCCGGAGACCGGAAGGTGTGAGCGGGTAATGCCGGAACCTATGAGGAGGCAGCGGTGACGGAAATCCCCTATCGTATCGCCCTGATCGTTGGGGCAGGTTCGGGCATCAGCGCGTCGTTCGCGCGAGGGCTCGCAGCGGCCGGCCTTCGCGTCGGACTGGCGGCGCGCAATGCCGAGAAGCTGGCGCCTTTCGCCGCGGAAATAGGCGCCGAGACCTTCGCCGTCGACGCGTCTGATCCGGCTGCGGTGGAGCGCCTGTTCGCAGAGGCGGATAGCCGGCTCGGCGAACCCGATGTCGTGCACTACAACGCCAGCGCCCGCGCGCATGGTCCGATTGCCGAGCTCGACCCGGAAGCCGTGCGCAAAGCGATCGAGATCTCGGCATTTGGCGGGTTTCTGACTGTCCAACAGGCGGCCCGGCGCATGATCCCGCATGGCCGCGGCGCGATCCTGCTGACCGGCGCCAGCGCCAGCGTGAAGGGGTATCCGCACTCGGCGGCGTTCGCGATGGGCAAGTTTGCGCTGCGTGGCCTGTCGCAGAGCACGGCGCGCGAGTTGGGACCGAAAGGCATCCACGTCGCCCATTTCGTCATCGACGGCGGCGTGCGCAGCGCGAGGCGGCCGGATCCGGCGGACCGTCCCGACAGCACGCTCGATCCCGACGCAATCGCACAGACTTATGTCGAGGTGCTGCGGCAACCGCGTAGCGCCTGGTCGCTGGAGGTCGAACTGCGGCCCTGGGTCGAGACCTTCTGACGGCCGGCCAAGATGACCGAGCAGTCTACCCCTATGTCGGACGCTCGCTGCGGCGACGAGAGGATCTCAAATTCCTCACCGGGAGGGGGCCCTATGTCGACGACATAGCCCTACCCGGCATGCTTTATCTGGCGATCCTCCGGTCGCCGCATGCGCAGGCTCGGCGCGACCAGCTAATCGACGAATAGCCTCGAAATCGGGCCGACCGGGTGATGCCAGTTGTGTGTCGTGGCAAAGGTAACGAGCTGATCGAGCCGATCGTCCGCGACATGCGCCCGTTGCGCCAGGCCGCGGCCGAAGGAAATGTTCTCGCCTGCCGTCTCGTAAAGCGAGATCAAGAGATCATCCGGAGAGATCCGGGCTGCTGAGACCACGGCGTCGTTCAAGGCCTTCAGCAGTCCCAATCTCTTTTCCTTGGGGCGGCCGGAAATGAACGTGATCTCCAACACAATCAGATCATCCGAATAGTTCAGCCTCAGGAATATGGCGTATGACGGAATTGGCTCTTCGGCAGAACGTAAATGATCTGAAAGAAGCCCACATGAATTTTGGCGAGGGGCATGTGTGGTCTCCTTTGCTACTGGTGACGATGAGCAGAATGGGACTAATGGGGGGTCATTCGGCGGCAACGGAGGCCGGAGGCTCGGCGATGTGCAGATGGCCGCCGGCGTTGCTGAACTCGATCCGCGCCGGCGCCTCGCCCGCGGTACGCGGAATGGAAACCGCGGCCGACTGTCCCGCAGCCAATACCGTCTCGAACCGCTCGACTGCGGCTTTGTCCCTCGCCCCCTGTTGGGTAGTCACGACCACGTGAAAGCCGTCGGGCTCGTCAATGTAGTAGACCAAGGCGGAAGAATGCTCACCGAGCCTCGTCCAATGGCCAGTCACGGGAGCTATGTCCGCCGCCTGGACCGTCGCCACTCCGGCAATCGCGAGCGCTGCGGTGGCTAGAAGAGTCTTCATGTGATTTCTCCGGCAAGGAAAGAGTATATGCACCTATATTGGCGTGACTGCTCTCAGATCAAGGGGCGTGCCGCCGATCGGTCTTGCGTGTTTCGATGACCCGGATCTAACAGAGCTAGGTCTAGGCCAAGCGCACGATCTGTTCGGCCGCCAGCCGTTCGATCTCCGCCGCTTCCAGTCCGATCTCCGCTAGGATCGCCGCAGTGTGCTCGCCGATCCGCGGTGCTGGCCCTTGAATTTGCGCGGGTGTGCGATCGAAGCGCGCCGCGGGTTTGGGCTGGCGGACGAGGCCGATGTCCGGATGGTCCAATTCGACGATGAGCTCGCGCGCCACTACTTGCTCGTTGGCGATCACATCATTGCGCCGCAGCACTGGCGCCGACGGCACATCGTTGGCATCGAGCCGTTCCAGCCACTGCGCTGTTGGACGCTCTTTCATGATGTCCGCCATTAGCAGGATCCGCTCGGTCGCATTTTCCGCCCGGCCGCCAGGCGTGTTGAACCGCGGATCCTCGGCGAGCGCCGATCGGCCCGCAGCAGCGCAAAAGCCCTGCCACTCGGAATCGGAAATTGTGCCGACTGTGATGTAGCCGTCAGCGGTCTCAAAGATCAGATCGGGGCGCGCGGTGGGGTCGGCGGTTGTCGCCTCGCGGCCGACCACGGTGTATTGGGTCATCGCCTCCGGCCAGACATAGGCGATCATCGTGTCGAGCATCGCGAGCCGGACGTGCTGGCCCTCGCCGGTCCGCTCACGGGCAAAGAGCCCGGCGGTCACCGCCTGAGCCGCAAAGATCGCTGTGGTCTTGTCGGCGACAATCGTACGGATCATCTGCGGCCGGCGGGTCTTGGGCTCCGCCTGAAGATCCGCGAAGCCCGACAGGGCCTGGATGATCGGGTCGTAGACACGCTTCTTGGCGTAGGGCCCGCTCTCGCCGACACCGCTGATCGAGACATAAATCAGCCGCGGGTTCAATTCGTGCAGTGCAGGCTCACCGAAGCCGAGCCGTTCCATTGTCCCGGGCCGGAAGTTCTGCACCAGCACGTCGCAACTGATGATCAGCTTGCGCATGATCTCTGCCGCCTCCGGTCGCTTCAGGTCGAGCGCCAGCGAGCGTTTGCCGCGGTTCGTGGAAACGAACAAAGCCGAGAATTCCCCCGACGCGCTGATTGATTGGCGGCTGCGCCGGGTGATGTCACCGCTGAGCGGCTCGATCTTGATGACGTCGGCTCCTTGATCGGCGAGAAACATCGTCGCCAACGGCCCTGACACCACACTGGTCAGGTCGAGCACCCTGATACCCGCCAACGGACCCGGCATCGCTGCGCACCTATGGGTTTGTTTCCAGAACCTATATTGGAGCTATGACCGGTGCGGCAAGATCACCATCCCTCCCATCGCCACCTTCGGGCGCACAGTGATCTTTTTCCTTCCGATCGAGGCGACTATATTGTAGGTGTCATTTCAAAACGTATTGAGGAAATGAAACAATGGCCAAAAGCGGAGAGAGCGGAGTGGCGCTGCTGGTGGGCGCTGGAGACGCGATTGGGGCCGCAGTGGCGCGGCGATTCGCCGCTGGGGGCTATTCCGTCTGCGTAGCGCGGCGCGAGCCCGAGAAGTCTCGGAGCGTCGTGCGAGAAATCATCTCGACTGGCGGCACCGCGTGTGCCGTCGGTACCGATGTGCGCAGTGAAGAGGCAGTCCAGGCGCTCTTCGCACAAGTCGAGGCAGAGCTGGGCCCGATGAAGTTTGCCTGTTCAATGCCGGCGCCAACGTCAAGTCTCCGCTGAGCGAGACCAGCGCCAGGCTGTTCTTCAAAGCATGGGAACTTGCCTGCTATGGCGGCTTTCTGACCGGCCGCGAGGCGGCACGCTACATGGTGCCGCGTGGCCGCGGCACGATCCTGTTTACCGGCGCCACCGCCAGCGTTCGCGGCGGGTCCGGCTTCGCCGCGTTTGCGGCGGCGAAGTTCGGCCTGCGCGCAGTGGCACAGTCCATGGCGCGTGAGCTCGCTCCGGAGAATATTCATGTTGCCCATCTGATCATCGATGGTGCGATCGACAGCGCGGCGATCCACAAGCGGCTCAGCGCCGCTACCGGAGCGATGCCCGATCTTGCGCCGGACGGGCTGATCCAGACCAGCTCCGTTGCTGAAGCCTACTGGGCATTGCACCATCAATCGCGAGACGGCTGGACGCACGAGCTCGATCTTCGGCCATACAGCGAACGGTGGTAACATTGAACGGCAAATCGGCGCGACCGCTGGTGCTGTGGGGCGTCGGAACCAGCCGGACTTTGCGCGCGCATTGGGCATTGCATGAGCTCGGTCTCGACTACGAGTGTCGGCCGATCCTGCCGCGCACCGGCGAGACCCAGACACAGGAGTATACCGAGCTCAACCCAAGGCAGAAGATCCCGTTGCTGCAGGACGGAGATTTCAGGATCGCCGAGAGCCCGGCGATCGCGGCCTATCTGTCGAATACCTACGGCACCCGCGAAAACGCGCTGATCCCGACCGACCCGCGCGAACATGCGACCTGGCTCGAGTGGTGCTTCTATGCCGCGACCGAGCTCGACGCGACGAGCCTGTACGTCATGCGCCGCCACGGCGCTCTGAAGCATATCTACGGCGAGGCGCCGGTGGCGCTGGAAAGCGCCGCCGTTTATTTCGCAACACAGCTGCGGCATGCGGAGCAAGCGCTGCAGGATGGGCGGCCGTTCCTGGTCGGCGGCCGGCTTACCACCGCCGACATGCTGCTCACCACCTGCCTGGCGTGGGCTATAGACTACCGGGTACCGATCACTTCGGCGTGCCGCGCCTACATGGAGAGGATCACGTCTCGCCCCGCCTACCGCTCCGGCTTGGCGGCCAATGCGCGGCGCACGGTATAGCCGCGTCAGCTTGCCGCCTTCTCTTTCGCGAGGCGGCGAGGACCCGGGAGGTCGGTCTCCAGCGGTAGATGCCGCGGGTCTTTCGCGCTGGGCCCTGGACGGACGTGGACCTGCTTCGGCGAGAGCTGCTCGCCGCATTCGGAGCAGACCATCATGGGATCGAAAGCCTTGCCGCAGAGATCGTGAGTGTGCACCAGCGGGCGCCCCTTCTTGCCGGCCATGTAGACATCGCCCCAATGGACGATCGCCATCACGATCGGATAGAGCGCGAGCCCTTTCTGCGTCAGGCGATACTCATAACGCCGCGGCCGCTGCTGGTAAGGCACTTTGACGAGCACAAACTCGTCGACGAGCTTTTTCAGCCGATTGGCGAGGATCGGGCGGGTGATGCCGAGGCGCTCCTGGAAATCTTCGAAGCGGCGCACGCGCAGAAAGCAGTCCCGAAGTATCAGTAGCGTCCAACGATCCCCGATCACGGAGATCGTGCGCGCCATCGAGCAGTTTTCTTCGCTGAGCTCGTTCCAACGCATACACTGTTCCAACAACGCCTGTTTGACCCCTCCGGTGATGATATAATCCAAGCAGGTTCAGTATTCAAACCATAGAGGGTGCCGCGCAGGCCTGCTCGCTTCAGGGGGCGCGTCACGAAACGGTCAGGTCGGAACGGCACCAGTCTTCACGCCGCGTCCGGCCAGCAACTGAGCGAGCTCGCCGGTTTCGAACATCTCGCGGACGATGTCGCGGCCGCCGATGAACTCGCCTTGGCATAGAGCTGTTGAACTGTCGGCCAGTCGTAGAACGCTTAGATCCCCTGGCGTGCGCCGGATCGCCGAGCACGTCCATACCCTTGAATTTGACGCCCAGACGGCTCAGCACCGTACCACGACGGCAGGGAAACCGCTTAGCGGCGGTCGGCGTAGTGCTCCGCACCGAGAAAGTGCAGAGAGATGTAAGGTCGTCGCCGACCACCCAGCTGTCGTGTCCCGGTCCGATGTGGAAGACGTCTCCCGGGCGCATCTCGATGATGGCGCCATTGTCCATTGCAGCTGTCGCGCGCCCCGAGACGACGATACCGACATGCTCGATCTGGCAGCTCGACGTGCCGGTCGTCGGGCCGACATGGAGCGACCATCTCCAGCCTGGTTCGTAGCTCGCGCGGCCAATCGTCATGCCGCCGATCCGAACCATCTCGAATTTGCCTTTCTCGAAAGTCCGAACTTCGTCGGGCTGCTCGAACCGCTTCAGGATCACGTTTATATTTGAGTCATCGTTTAGTGGTCGAGGTTGCCTGGACTCCGGGAAGTCCGTGCCGAGGATCGCTTCCTCGACATCGCGCAGCCGGTCCTTGCCGAAGAAGATCTCGTCGCCGACAAAGAAGGTGGGCGACCCGAACGTACCGCGGGCGACCGAAAGCTCCGTATTGTCGAGCAGCTGCGCCTTGACGTCGGGGTCCTGAACCAGCGCCTCGAAGCGGTCTGCATCGAAACCAGATTCGAGCAAGGCGGCCCGCAATACCGACGGATCGTCGAGCTTTTTGGGTTCCGACCACATGTGCCGGTAGATCTCCTCGACATAGCGCTCGAAGACGCCCAGCCTCTGGGCTGAAATGGCGCCGCGCATGATGGTCAAAGTATTGACCGGAAAGAACGGGTTCTGCCGGAAGTGGGTGATCCCGTGCCGCCTGACAAAGCGCGCTGTCTCGAGGCGCTCGTAGTCGGGCTTGTTCTTGATGCCGGCGAGGCTTTCGGCCGGCGACCGGTTGCCGGTCAGCTTGTAGACGCCGCCCAATAACACCGGCACGTATTCGAACTTCACGCCACTCCGCTGTTCGATTTCCGGGATCACCAGATGCGCCAGATAGGCATTGGGGCTGCCGAAATCGAAATGGAACTCGATCTTAGACATCGGTTCACCAATTTTCTGCAAAGGGCCGGATCTCGCGCTCGAACGACCAGGCATCGCGCGGCTCCTGGTAGATCTGCCAATAGGCCTCGGCGACCGAGGCCGGCCGC
>VAZT01000407.1 GCA_005884825.1 Alphaproteobacteria bacterium | reverse complement strand
GCCGGAGAGGATCGCGGAGGAATGGTGGCGGCCTGGGGCGTCCGGCGAGGTCGATGCGATCCGCGATTATTACCGGGTCGAAGACGAGGAGGGACGTCGCTTCTGGTTGTTCCGGGCGGGTCTCCACGGCGGCGACCGCGAGCCGCGCTGGTTCGTCCATGGCGTCTTTTCCTGAGCCAGTTTTGTCCGAGCGGGCCCCGCGCTACGCGGAGCTGCAGGTCACCTCTAATTTCTCGTTTCTGCGCGGCGCCTCGCATCCCGACGAGCTGGTGCTGACCGCGGCCGCGCTCGGCCATCAGGCGATCGCGATCACCGACCGCAACAGCTTTGCCGGCGTCGTGCGCGCGCATCATGCGGCAAAACAGGTCGGTATCCGCCTAGTCGTCGGGTGCCGCCTCGATCTGCGCGACGGCGCGAGCCTGCTCGCCTACCCCACGGATCGCGCCGCCTATGGCCGGCTCACGCGGCTGTTGACCCTCGGCAAGCGCCGCGCCCCCAAAGGCGAATGCCATCTCGACTACGCCGATGTGGTCGCGCATGGCGAGGGTCAAATTGTGGTGATCCTGTCACCCGAGATCGCGGCCCGCGTCGCGATGGACTTCCGGGACCACGCGTATCTCGCCGTGCACCACCTCTATCGCGGCGACGATATACGGCGCCTCGCCCGCCTGGCTGCTCTCGGCGAAGCGGCCGGATTGCCGCTCGTCGCGGTCAACGATGTGCTCTACCACCTGCCTGAGCGGCGTCCTTTGCAGGATGTGCTGACGTGTATCCGCGAAGGATGCACGATCCGGGAAGCCGGCTATCGCCTCTCCGCCAATGCCGAGCGCCATCTGAAAGGGGCGCAGGAAATGGCGCGGCTATTTCGCGGCCATGAGGGCGCGGTCGAGCGCAGCCTCGAAATCGTCGAACGCTGCCGGTTCAGCCTCGACGAGCTGCGCTATGAATATCCCGAGGAGATGATCCCGGATGGCCGTCCGCCACAGCAATACCTCGAAGAACTTACATGGGAAGGGGCCGAGGACCGCTTTCCACAGGGCATCACAGACAAAGTCCGCGGGCTGATCGAGCATGAGCTGCAGCTCATCGAGCGGCTCGACTATGGCCGCTATTTCCTTACCGTCCACGACATCGTGCGGTTTGCGCGGCGGCGCGGCATTCTGTGCCAGGGGCGCGGCTCTGCGGCCAATTCGGTCGTGTGCTATTGCCTCGGCATCACCGCGGTCGACCCCGCCCGCATCGACGTGTTGTTCGAGCGCTTTATCAGCGCCGCGCGCAACGAGCCGCCCGACATCGATGTCGATTTTGAGCATGAGCGGCGTGAAGAGGTCATCCAATACGTCTATGAAAAATACGGCCGCGACCGCGCTGGTCTCTCCGCCACCGTCATTTGTTACCGCTCGCGCTCGGCGATCCGCGAAGTCGGCAAGGCATTGGGCCTCAGCGTCGATGTCGTCGCCAGCCTCGCCGGCATTGTCTGGGGCTGGAGCAACGACCCGATCGCCGATCAGCGGGTGCGCGAGGCCGGGCTCGACCCCACCGACCGCACCTTGCATCTAGCGCTCGATCTTGCCGCGCAGCTGGTCGGTTTTCCGCGGCATCTCTCGCAGCATGTCGGCGGCTTTGTGATCACCCGCGGACCGCTGTCCGAATTGGTGCCGATCGAGAATGCGGCGATGGAGGACCGCACCGTCATCGAATGGGACAAGGACGATCTCGACCGGCTCGGCATTCTGAAGATCGATGTCCTGGCGCTCGGCATGCTGACCTGCATCCGCAAGGCTTTTGCGCTGATCGAGGAGCATCATGGCCGCCGTTTCGAGCTCGCCACGATCCCGGCCGAGGACCCCGCCGTTTACGAGATGCTCTCTCGCGCCGACTCGCTCGGCGTCTTCCAGGTCGAGAGCCGCGCGCAAATGACAATGCTGCCGCGGCTCAAACCGCGCGAATTCTACGATCTCGTCATCGAGGTCGCGATCGTCCGGCCGGGCCCGATCCAGGGCGACATGGTACATCCTTATCTCCGGCGCCGCTCGGGGCGCGAAGTTGTGACCTACCCATCCGGCGAACTGCAAGAAGTCCTGGGCAAGACCTTGGGTGTGCCGCTCTTTCAGGAACAGGCGATGAAGATCGCGATTGTCGGCGCCGGTTTCGCACCGGAGGAGGCCGACCGGCTGCGCCGCGCAATGGCGACCTTCAAGCGCAATGGCGACATCCACTTGTTCCGCGACAAATTCATCGCCGGCATGGTCAGGAACGGCTACGACCGCGACTTCGCGACCCGCTGCTTCAGCCAGATCGAAGGGTTCGGGACCTACGGTTTTCCGGAAAGCCATGCGGCAAGCTTTGCGTTGCTCGTCTATGTCTCGGCCTGGGTCAAATGCTTCTATCCCGAGGTCTTCGCCTGCGCCTTGCTGAATAGCCAGCCGATGGGGTTCTACGCCCCGGCGCAGATCGTCCGCGACGCGCGCGAGCACGGCGTCGAAGTGCGCCCCGTCGACGTCAACCACAGTTTCTGGGACTGCACCCTCGAACCCACTACCCCCTCCCTTCCCTCCCCCGCTAGCGGGGGAGCCCCCGGACGGCCGCCCGCCAGGGCGGGCATTCCGGGGGTAGGGTGGAGGCGGGCGCTGCGTCTCGGGTTGCGCCAGATAAAAGGGTTTGCCGAGGCCGACGCGGAGCGGCTCGTCGAGGCCCGGGGAAGCGGTTATTCGAATCCGCAGGCGCTGTGGCGGCGTAGCGGCCTCGGGCGCGGCGCGCTCGAGCGTCTTGCCGAAGCCGATGCGTTCCGCTCGATCGGGCTCGACCGCCGCCGCGCATTATGGGCCTTGAAAGCACTCGGCGACCCGCCGCTCCCGCTCTTCGCACAAGAACCCTCGCCCACAAAAGAAAAACCCTCGCCCCCCATTGGGGGGAGAGGGCAGGGTGAGGGGCGCTTTTCCACCGAAGCGCAGGCAATGGCGCTGTTGCCGGAAATGCCGCTCGGGGAGCATGTCGTCGAGGATTATGCGAGCCTTAGCCTCACCTTGAAGCGCCACCCGCTCGCCTTTCTACGCAGCGAACTCGCTCGCGAGGGCCTGGTTACCGCTGCTGAGCTCGCCCATCTGCCGGTTGACCGGCGGCTCTCGATCGCGGGGATCGTGCTGATCCGGCAGCGTCCAGGCAGCGCCAACGGCGTCGTCTTCATCACCATCGAGGACGAGACCGGCATCGCCAATCTGATCGTCTGGCCCGCCATCCTCGAACGCTTTCGCCGCGCCGCGCTCGGCGCCACTCTCTTGCGCTGCACCGGGAAACTGCAGCGCGAGGAAACCGTCATCCATGTCGTCGCCGACCGGCTCGAGGACATGACTCCGCGCCTCAATACTTTGCGCGACCACACCGGCGATGCTGTCGCCCCCCGGCCGGCACCAAAACCGCCTTTCACATATTCCGCAAAGCCTCCAGGTTACGACCCCCGCGACATCGTCATCGCCAGCCGCAATTTCCGCTAGGCCGACGTCACTCCGGCAATCGCGTTACTTCGAACGGCCGTAGCGTCCGACGATCTTCGCCGTTGCCAGCGTATTGGCACCGAGGCTGCGCCCGACCTGGGCGCCCGAGGCGGTTTCGCCAAGCGGCAGCGATTGGACCTTGAGCGCGTATATGGTGATCTCGTAGTGATGCGCGTGGTCGCTGGCCGGTGGGCACGGCCCGCCGTAATGCGAAAATCCGAAGTCGGTCCGCCCCTGGATTGCGCCCGCGGGTAAATCCTTCGAGCCCTCGCTGCCGGCTCCGGCCGCCAGGGCATGGACCGAGGCCGGAATGTTGAACACGCTCCAATGCCACCAGCCCCTCCCGTTCTGGGCGTCGGTATCGACCATCGTCAGCGCGAAGCTCTGTGTGCCGGCGGGCTCGCCCGACCACGTGAGCGCCGGCGAAACGTTCTGCCCGTTGCAGCTGCCGAGCACCTGCGCCATCGCCATTGGGCTGCCGCTCTTGACGTTTGTCGAGGACAGCTTGAACTCCGCAAGCGCCGGCGTTGCCGCCGCCGCTAATGCCGCTCCCAAAATCAGCGCGCGCATCCTGCCCTCCTCGACAACGCGGCCCCTAGGCACCGCCCGGCCGGCGACCGCTCCACCCGTGGTTGGTTAGCGTAGGCGCGGGCCCGGGTCCATTCCCAGGTAGACGCGGCCGCCGATCGGGTACCATTCCGGCGCGAGCGTTACCGTCTGGCCGACGGTGTGCAGGTCGCGCCAGCACTCGGCCAGGCGGCTCTCGCGCTTGAACGAGGTGCTGCCGCCGTGCCGGTATACGAGGTCCATCGTCTCGCGGGCGCAGTCGGCGGCGTAGGTCGAGGCCAACCGGCAGCGGGCCCGTTGTTCGAGGGTGGTCTCCTCGCCGGAGGCGGCCGTCGCCCAGAGCTCGGCGATTTGCGCGCTGCGATAGGCGCGCCCGGCATTGAGGATCGCGTCGGCCCGCCCAACCGCATCCTGCACCTGCGGATTTTCGCACAGCAAACCGGCGGGCCGGCCGCGTGGCTGCTTGCCCCCGGCCAGATCGATCAGCGCGTCGAGGCCGGCCCGCGCGATACCGGTGATGACAGCACTATGGTGCGGCCCGACCCAGCACTGAACCGGCAACGAATACATCACCCCCGGCCAGCGCGCCCATTGGTTCTCGAGCGGGATGCCGATCTGCGGCATGGTCCGCCGCTCCGGCAGGAACACGTCCTTGACCGTCCAGTCGAAGCTGCCGGTGCCGCGCAGCCCGGCCACGTCCCAGCTCCCGGGGACGATCTCCGCTTCCGCCCGCGGAAAAACCCCGCGCCAGTAGAGCGAGCCGCCATCGGGACGGCGGCGCGGCCGGCCGCGGGGATCAGCCACCGTTGGGCAATCGGGGTCGAGAATTTGGAAGCTCCCCAGCATCCAGGCGGCCTCGTGACAGCCGCTGCCGAAGCTCCAGCGCCCGCTGACGCGGTAGCCGCCCTCGACCGGCACCGCCTGGCCGCCGCCCGGCACCGCGGTGCCGGCGATGGTGGCAGGCCCGTTCGCATGGACTTCCTCGACGCCTTCGTCCGGCAAGCCGAGCGTGACGAGCTGGCCGATGCCGTTGTTCGCAATGTTCCAGCCGACCGATCCGGCGCCCTCGGCGAGCAGCTCGGCGACGCGCAGATAAGTCAACGGGTCGACCTGCAGCCCGCCGAGCGAGCGCGGGATCACCATGCGGTAGAAGCCGGCGGCATGCAATCGCTCCACCAAAGCTTGCGGCAGGCGCTGCTCGCGTTCGATCTCCTCATGACAATCGCGGAGCATCGGCTGTAGCGCGGCCGCGGCCAAGACTAGGGGTTGCGAGTCGGTATCTGCCGGCAAGCGCGTCTCTTCGGCCGTCATCGTGTCCATCGGTCCTCCTGCCGCCGTTCCGGTCGCCAAACCCGGGCGCATTTTGCCAACGCGCCCGCGTCCGAGCTAGCTCGACGCCGGCCTCA
>VAZT01000774.1 GCA_005884825.1 Alphaproteobacteria bacterium | reverse complement strand
CCCGTTGTGACGCCGGCCCCTCCGGCAGCCCCGCCAAGACCTGCCGTGGAACCTTGGCCGCCAAAACCCGTCGTGCCACCGCCTGGGGGGCGCCCACCGCCGATCGTCAGCTGCTCGGCGCCGGGCGCAGTGGCGCCTGGCGGGCCGGGCGTCGGGGCGACATTGCGTGGCGTGAACGCTCGCTGGAGGAGGTTCTCGAGATCGGCGCTCTGGCCGTTCTGCACGTAATAGACGTGCCAGGCCCGCGCGGTCGCGTCCTCGAGCTGGTTTGTGAGCCTGAAAAATCGTCTTGCCGCATCGATGTAGCGGGGCTGCGACGACACTACGAGAACAGCATTGACCCGATCCATCGGAATGACGCGCACGATGCCGCCGAGCGCACCTTCGGCCTGAGCCTGCAACACCCGCTCGAATTCGCTGGCCCGCTTTGCGGGATCGCTATCGCTCACCGGGAAGAGGGCATAGGACTGACCAGCCAGGATGTCGATGTCGAAAGCCCGGATGAGACCGACCAGGGTCTGGCGTACTGCGGCGTCCCCGGAGACGATTATCGCGTTGGGCGCTGGGTCGGCGGCAATTTTCCCGCCCTCTGCAACATAGGGTTCGAGCACCTTGGCCAGATCCTTGGCCGAGGCGTAGCGCAATGGCACGACCTGCGTGCCGGCGCCTATTGCGCTCGCGCCGGAGACAAGGTTGCGAGTCGCACCCGCGGGCAACGGGACCACGGCATAGACACCGTTCCGCTCAATCAACGTCGCACCGTTCGCGTTGAGCAAGGTTTCGAGCGTCGGCAGCAACGCCGAACGCTGCATGGGGGTGCCGGTCTCGATCGATCCAGTGCCATGCACGTTAGGGTCGATCGTGTAGTTCAGGTTGAGTGTCGTCCCGAGAATGGTGCGTGCGATCTCCCGGATGTCGGTGTCGACAAAATTCAACGTTACATCGCCGGCCTGAGTGGCGCTCACGCCCGGACCCGGCGGTGGGACCGTGGGCGCCTCTGCGGCTCCGGACGCGACAAAGGGACGTTGTCGGCTGCGATCGCTGGGGATCGTGCTGTTTATTCGAGGCTCCGCGGCTTGCAAGCTGCTCGGCTGCTCCAAGGGCTCCAAACCCGGCTGCGCCGGCAGCTGCTGACAATCAGTCAGCACGACGAGCGCGACGGCAACGGCGAGAGCTCGAATGAGGTGTCGCGAGGTCGGCATTACCGCTGCTGGCGCAGCCGCGCCGCCCGCGGTAGCGCGCCGGGAGGAACGACAGGGACACCGGGAGGCGGCTGCGCAACCGCCGGCGCCGCGCCCGGCACGGGAACGCGCGGCCTGCCGGCGGCCGGCGGGGTCGGCACTCGCCCGCCGGGTTGGCCGATCGGCGGTTGCCCAGGCGGCGGGGCTAGAGTTGGATCGAGCTTTGGCTGCAAAGTCTTGCTTCCGGTGGGACCGCTCACCGAGACTTCACGTGGCGTGATGCTCTCGACCCGCCAGCCGCTTACGGCGTCGCCTTCCGCGACCTTCAGCGGCTTGTCGCCGCTGATCGCGAAGATTGCGAAACGGCGGCCGGGCGTCGTAACGATCCCGGTCAGCCTCGCATCGGAGAGATCGGAGTCGCCGGCTCCACTGGGAGCGTCCTGAGGAGGGCGCCGGGTGCTGCTGAAGAGTGGTCGAGCAAGGGCGGTGGCAACCAGCTCCTCAGGCCTCGGGTTCTGCGGCCGAGTTGTTGGGCTCGCCGCGTTGGACCGCGCCGCCTGGGCGACCACCGCATCCTCCGCCCCAGCGGGAGCAAGCTCCATCATCAGGATCGCGCCGAACAGCAGGCATCCCCCAACCAGCAGCAATAGCACGAGGCGATCGATCATTGCTTGACCGCCACGGATTTTTCGCCGTCACGATAAGCGTAAACATCCAGACCTGCATCGAGGCCCGCAGCCGCGGGCGTGCCGGGCCGCCTCAGCACCCCGTGGATATGCAGATTGTCGATCACCACAGGCGGTGTCGCAGACTCGAGTCTGGCAAGGAATTTGACCAGCGTCTCGTAGGACCCGCTGAGAACGTAGCGCAGTCCGATACGGCGATATCCCGAGCGCGCTTCGGCCGGAAGGCTTTCGGTGCTGCCGATCGTCGCGCCAGCTGAGGAGGCGAGTTCCTCTATGCGGCTTTGCAGAGTGGCCGAAGCTATTGCATCGCTGGCACCCTCCAAAGTGATCTTGCGTGTACCGGCAGCCGCGCGCAGCTGCTCCACTCGGGCGCGTAGAGACGGCAGCTCGTCCGCAGCGGCACGCAACCGCGGCACCAGCATGCGCCGATTCTCCAGCACGGCAGCCCGCTCCGCGTAGAGCCCGAGCAACGGCGAGACGATCAGGAGGTAAACGCCTCCCAGTGCGACGAGCAGCAAGCTCAGCGCCAAAAGCTGGCCCCGCCGGCCAGTCGGCATAGTGGTAAACGAGGCTACGGCTTTACCTCCGCGTTAATCGTGAAAAGCTCGGCCCGGAGGGCCTCGAGCCGGGTAACAGGCGCCGAAAAGCCGGGATTTCGGAACTCCGGATCGGCGGCAAGCGCTCCGATCAACCGGGCGGCCCCGGCAGAGCGGCCGCTCAGCGTCAGTTTGCGTTGCCGGAGCTCCATCTCGGTCAGGTAGGTATCGTCCGGCAGAATGCGGGTCGTGGCCGCCAATACGACCAGCGGCCGCCCGGCCTTGTCACGCTCGCTTTCGATAAAGCCGGCATTGCCCGACAGGCGATCGATATCCTGGCGCAGCCTGTCGGCCTCTGCGGCGGCATCTCGGGCGGCCGCGACTTGAGCGTCGAGCGAGGCCAAGGTCAGCTCCTGGCGTGCGAAGGGGGTTACCACGGCGGCAATTGCAAGAGC
>VAZT01000773.1 GCA_005884825.1 Alphaproteobacteria bacterium | reverse complement strand
CTATTCATAACGCAAGCGGTTCTTGAACATCCCGAGCCTAGACGCGCATTGTCGAGGCGGACCGGTGAGGCGCTGCGGGTGCAGCGGGACCAGGTTCGCACCAGACTCTTTGCTGGAGGAGGGAGTCTCGAGCGAACCCGTCTCTGAAAAATGAAGTTCCAGTGGCCTGCAAATGAAGGTGCGATTTCGGCGGTCAGTGGGTGATTCCGAGATGATAAAACGCTGTTTCGCGTTGGAATTTCGCCGGAAACGGCACCTTTTCCCCCAGGCGGGGTCAGCTCCGTCTCGGGCCCTAACTATCTGTTCCCACGTGGCTTTTCGGCGATGGGGCGCGACTGCGCCCGTGAATTTACCGTCTATAAAAAAGCCAGCTCCACCACGCTACACGGCAATTCTGCTAAAAACCTCATCGTCTTCAATGGTTTACGGACCCATACGCCGACGCGCAATCTACCGTGATCTGGGGGCTCGGTCCGCCGTTTCCCATAGAACTTGAGAGACGACGAGCGCGACCAAGCGCCACAATCAAAACGGTATCTCGGCAAGGGCGCTCTTAGATACCGTTGGCGGGCTCGCGCTCCCAGTGACTTATCTCTGAGGTGCCACTCGCCAATCTACGGCTTTCTGGACGCCAGCCTACACCCGGATGTTCAGGCGGCCCGCCATGCGATCTCCATCGACGAACGACCGAGCGATTTGAGCCGACCCTCTAGACCTCCTATCCCGCCGATCAGGAAGTGGACCAAGTGTGGTTCGCCGGTCCACAGCAGCCGGTGGATTTCCCATCTACAGAAAAGGAGGCCCTCAAGCACCCATGCTGAAGTCGGAGTTTCAAATTTCGAGGTCGACGGCACACTTGATTTACCGATACCAGCCGTTTGTCAATTTGTAGTAAATTCTTCGAATATGGGGGCGTACTGAGACGCTGCGATGACGAGTGACGTGGACCGAAAGACCTACTGGGACCTTCTCGAAACTCTAAGGTGGATTTGCACGCGGGATGAGCAACACGTTGCAGCCATGTGGGACTGGAGTGATGAGGACAGGATGGCTCTGGCCCTTTCCGGGATGAGGGTGCGAAGGATTATCCGTTCCCCTCCGGGGCCTTTCGGTGCTGATTTGGAGCCGGCTGCACTCCAGGGCGATGGGAGACCGTCGCTCCAAAATCTGGACGGCGTGCTCAGGAAGGTGCACAGCGGTCGGGTGCAGATGACGGCGACCAGATGCGACAGGAATTGCAATGAGCAAATCCCGGTTCCGCTGACTGCGCTGAACGACCTGGAATTCCGGATCGTCCCGGGCCATCGGGTTGCGCCGGTGGGATTATGGTCGCGATCACGCGATATCCTGGTTTGGGGATCGCCGCAGTTTTTGCGTGCGGATGTGATTCGCGCTTGGCCCGCGCGAAACTCAAAAACAGCCGCTGTTTCCGGTGCAATCCTGCGCCATCTGCGGGGGATCACGACCCCTGAGGCGCCGCTCACCAAACTCGAAGCACAGCGGCGGTGCATGGCCGAGGTGCCCAACGCCTATCTTGAAGCCTTCCGTCAGGCGTGGGCCGACGCATACAACGCTTCCGCACCAGGTGACGCCAGAAGGCATTGCCGTTGCGGAGGTGAAGAATGCTGTCGACAAAACCAGAGCCCGCGGATTCGGGGCCGACGCGTCCGTGGCCGGCCGACCAGGTCGAGCGCTGGCCAATCGAGCGGCTGAGACCCTACGCGAACAATCCCCGGCTTCATAGCGAGGCTGATCTCAGCAAAATCGCCGCCTCCATCGTCAAATGGGGATGGACAATGCCCGTGCTGGTCGACGAGCACGGCGTGCCGGTCGCCGGGCATGCGCGGGTCGCTGCGGCGATCATACTGAAGCTCAAATCCATCCCGGTAATTGTTACAAGGGGTTGGAACGAGGAGGAGAAGCGTGCCTATCGGCTGGCCGACAATCAACTGGCGGCGCGCGCGAGCTGGGACCCCGATCTGCTGCGTGACGAACTGAAGGCGCTCGAGTTCGCCGATTTTGATCTCAGCGTGATCGGCTTCGAGCCGGATGAGCTCGAAGCCATCCTGGCCGGTTTGGGGACGAGCGGTCTGACCGATCCGGACAGCGTCCCGGAAGTCTGCGGTCAACCGGTCTCGCGGCTCGGCGACATATGGCTGTTGGGCACGCATCGGGTTGGCTGCGGCGACAGCACGAGCGAGGCCGATGTCGCGGCGGTGCTCGCGGGGCCGCAGCCTCACCTGATGATCGCCGATCCGCCTTACGGGGTCGAGTACGATCCATCCTGGCGGGCGCGCCGCGGCCTCGGTGCCGGCAAACTCGCGCGGGGTAAGGTGCTCAACGATGATCGCGCCGACTGGCGTGAGGCGTATGCGTTGTTCCCCGGTGACGTCGCGTATGTCTGGCACGGGGCTCTGCACGGCGATGTCGTCGCCGCCGGTCTGGCCGCCTGCGGGTTGCAGCTGCGCGCCCAGCTTATCTGGAGCAAGCAACACTTCACCTTGAGCCGCGGCGATTATCACTGGAAGCACGAAACCTGCTGGTACGCGGTGCGCGAGGGCAAGGCCAGCCACTGGACGGGTGACCGCACGCAGACGACAGTCTGGGAGATCGCCAACAACAACCCTTTCGGCAGGCCACAGCGCGAGCAGAGCTGGGGGCACGGCACCCAGAAGCCGGTCGAATGCATGCGCCGCCCGATCGTCAACAACAGCCGGCCCGGCCAGACGATCTATGATCCGTTTCTCGGCTCGGGCACCAGCCTGATCGCGGCCGAAATGACCGGCCGCATCTGCTGCGGGGTCGAGCTCCACCCCGCTTATGTCGATGTGGCGGTGAAACGGTGGCAGATCTTCACCGGACGCGCCGCGATGCATCAATCCTCCGGTCAACTATTCGACGAGCGCGCCCAAAGGCCGGACCACGATCAATCAGGAACGGCACATGGCTAGAAAAGCATTTGCTGTGAATGATGCGATGCGTGAGAGGGTGCGTTATT
>VAZT01000076.1 GCA_005884825.1 Alphaproteobacteria bacterium | reverse complement strand
CTTATTGAGCGCCGGTCCCAACATAGTATTTGGCCGCAAATCGCTTGGGATCGCGCGGTCGACAAGCTAGAATTGCACCGATCGCGAAATTGTCGCGCTACAGAGCCAGACAATGTCCCATCTGTATAGTAATCGTCTCTGGCACTCGGTCGCCTTCGCCGTCGGCCTGTGCGTATCGCCGTATCCTGCCGCGATCGCCAAAGATTCCGGTTCCGTCCAAGACGTCGTGCAATACCGCAAGGACGAGGATCCCAAGGCCGCGCTGATCACGCTGAAGAACGCGATCCGGAAGTCACCCCAGGACCCCGCGATCCGCGTCGAGATCGCAAAGCTCTATTTCCAGCTCGGGGATGTCGCGTCGGCAGAGCGCGAGGCTCGTGCGGCACGCGACCTCAAGGGCGGCGAGGCGGATTATTTGCCTGTTCTACTCGACGCGATGTTGGCTCGGAAAGAATTCAAGGAAATTTATGATGAGATCGAGCCCGGCGACCGGAACCCGGTTCTTGAAAGCAAGATCAGGACGGCGCTCGGCACCGCAGCGGTCCGTCTGGGCTATGACACAAGAGCCGAAGCATTATTGCGCGAAGCGATCCAATTGGACCCGACCGTCGTGGAGCCGAGGATCCAGCTCGCTCGGTTTCTCAGCGCCACGCACCCGGAAGAAGCGGTCGGGGTGATCGATGAGGCGATCGCCGCCAACCCGAAATCAGCCGAACTGCTGCAGGTCAAAGGCGACATGCTATGGTCGCTCGGCGATGCAAACGGGGCGGTGCGGCTCTTTGGCGAAGCGCTCGAGATCGATCCCGATTATCAGCTGGCTCGTCTCAGCCGCGCCAACGTCAATGTAGCGCGAGGTGAATTCGCGGCTGCGGATGCAGATCTCGATCCGGTTCTGCAGGCCAGCCCGAAGAATTTTATGGCCAAATACCTGCGCGGTTTGGAGTACGTCAGGCAACAGAACTACGTCGCGGCGGATCAAATATTTTCCGCCATTGCCGGAGCCTTTACCGCCTTCCCCTATGGATATTATGTGCAGGGAGCAACCAAATTTGCGCTCGGACAATTCGGCCCCGCGGAAAGCATTTTGCGGGACTACCTCCACCATTTCCCGACCGATCCGAACGCGATGCGGCTCATCGCGCTGGCCGCTTTGCAGCAACACGGTGCGCCACGAGCCATCGATTACCTCAAACCGCTCGCCGATAAGTCGCCCGTGGACGCGACGACCTTGAACCTGCTCGGCAGCGCCTACATGGCCGACGGCAAGCCGGAAGCGGCGCTGCAGCAATTCCAGAAGGCAGCGACCCTCGACCCAGGGAATGCGGCCATCAAGACCCAGATCGGCGTCGCCGAGATCAATTCCGGCCAGGTCGGGCAAGGTCTCGCAAGGCTCGAGGAGGTGTTTTCGGGCGAGACCGGCGGCGTCGTTGCCGGCCCGACCCTGGTTTTGGCCGAGTTGCGCGCGGGGCACGTCGAGAATGCGGCAGAAGTCGCGAAATCCCTGATCAAGCGGGATCCCGGCAACTTACTCTATCAAGTCATGCTGGGAGAGGTCCGCGTCGCGCAACGGGATTATACTGGTGCGGAAGTGGCGTTTCGCGCCGTGCTGTCGCGCAATCCGGATTTTTCGGCGGGCACTCGCGACTTGGCCCAGCTCTATGCGACGACAGGGCGCACCGACGATGCTAAGCGAATCTACGGCGATCTTCTTGCGAAGAATCCGGCGGATACGATGGCCCTTCGTGGCCTCGCAGATCTCGCGATCGCAGAGACGAAGTGGCCGGAAGCGATAGACCTGCTCAATCGAGCGCGCGCCGCCGCCACCTACGATCCGACCCCCGGGCTCAAGCTGGTCGCCCTCTATGAGCTGCGGCGTGATTGGAACAGCGCCAAGGCCGTTGCCGCCGAGCTCCACGCACAATTTCCGCGAGATGTGAATGTCGTCGTCGCGTTCGGCCGGATCCAGCTAAAATCCGGCGACACCAACGCGGCGATATCAAGCTATAAGCTGGCGTACCAACTCGCGCCGGATTCGACGGCGACCCGCTCGGGCTATGTCGCCCTGCTGAAGCAGGCGCAATTCTTTCGTGAGGCGCGGGACGTGCTAAAAGAGGCGATCATCCGCGAACCGCAGAACGCCTCGCTCAAAGCCGATCTGATCCGCGCCGACGCCGAAATCGACGGTGTGGACGCAGCCGTCTCCAAGGCACGGGAATCCGCCGCATCCGATCCAGGCAACGGCATCTATGACGTGGTTTCGGCGGAGCTGTACGAGAAGGCCGGACGCGGCGAGGAGGCGGTTTCCCTGCTCGAAAACGCGGTCGCTTCGCGGCCCACCTATAAGGGTCTCGCGCCTGCTCTTGCCCGGCTCTATGTTCGTATGAGCATGCCAGCCAAGGCGGAAGCCTTTCTGAAAGACCGGTTGAAAGCCGACCCAAAGGATTTGACGACCCGCTCGGAACTGGCGTTCTATTATGCGCTGCAAAACAATAGTACCGCCGCTATCTCCGAATACTGGCGTCTAGTCGAGGACTACCCCGCCGATCCGACCGCGCTAAACAATCTCGCTTTCCTCTATCAGCGACAGGGGGAACTGGAGAAAGCGCACGAGTTGGTTCAGCGGGCGTACAAGATCTCCCCCGGCGATGCGCATATCGGCGATACTCTTGGGTGGATCCTGGTCCAGCAAGGGAAAGCCGACACGGCCCTGGCTTACCTCAACGCGGCCAATCTTCGGGCCCCTCAAAACTTGGAGATCCAATACCACCTCGCGGTGGCCCTTCATCGCGTCGGCCATGCGGCCGATGCTCGTCTCATACTTGAGAACCTGCTGAGCTCCGCCGGTTCGTTCGCGGACAGGGCCGAGGCGGAAAAGCTGATGCAGGAGTTAAAGCGCAGTTGAATGCGGATGAGCCGTCGCCGAAATAGGCCCTCGACCCTCATCCATCCCTGCGCAAGGGCTTCGGCCGCTCGCGGACGAGACGACTCCGGATATCCGGGGGAAGGCAGAGTGACGCGAAATCTGTTAACAGTCATGCCCGCGAAAGCGGGAATTCAGAGGCCCAAGCACGGCCGTGTTGCCCTTGGACGTTGCCTTCGCGAGAGTGAGGATAAGGACTTGAGAGCGCCGGGTTCATTTCAAGCCGGACACTTAGATCCGGCGAAGATATTTCCTGCTTTGCGATCTTGGGTTTGCGATTGACTGTCGAAGATTCTGACACTTTCGTCTTCACTGATCACGGCCAGAGGTGATTTACCATGTTTTTCCCCGAAATTTGCTGCGTGGCCCGAAGTTTGCTTGATTAATGTGGAAACCCTGGGTATTGATATGCCCATGAAGATTCGATCCTCGCTTTGCTCTGCGGCGTTTTCGGGGGCGTTGTGGCTTACAATGCTCGCGGGCCCGGCGTCAGCGGATTTCATTTCCCCCGGCATGATGGATACGAGCGGCCAGATTTACAGCCAAGGGATGGTGGCGGAAAGCGGCCCTTGGGGGGGAGAGATCTACAGCCAGGGCATGATGATGTCGACCGGCGACATCTACAGTCCGGGAATGGAGATCGCGATCGTCGGGGGAACGAATTCCTCGCCGCCCAGCCAGGGGTGCATCGGCACCGCCCCCAATTGCACCGACAACGTCACAAACACGCCGACAGTCTCAGGTTCGCCAACCAATCAACCCGTAAACCTGGCTTCGCTGCCCATTGGCGTCATTTCTACCGCGAGCGCCGACCCGATCCCGGAACCTGCCAGCCTGGCGTTGCTCGTCGCGGCTCTCCTCTGGTTGGGCTGGGTGCGGCGTCGGCGCAACGGAACGTAAAGAAAACCGGCACTCTCCGGCACTCTCAAAGAATGCGAACGGCGCGCCTTCGGGGCGCCGCTTTGCTTGGAACCCTCAGCTTCGCCACTCGAGCGTCCGCGGTTGAACCGGGTTCTCGAACGGACGGCCTTCGGCGCGGGCCCGCAGGTATTCGCGCTTCAGGCGGTAATACCATTTTGCCTGGGTGTCGGCGTCGTCGATCAGGGTAAGCGGGGGGCTGAAGCGCAGCCCTTGCTGCTGACGCTCCATGATGTCGCGGTCCTGGCGCAGAAAGGCGCGCGCATAGTGCCGCAACGCGGGCTTCAGCAGCCAGAACCAGGGCAGGGTCCAGTAAATGCAATGGTTGATCTCGGTCACCCGATCGTCGATCGGCGTGATCGCGGTCAGGTTGGCCACCCGATGGCGGCCGGCGCGAATATTCTCGATCCGCATACTCGGCAGGCGGAAGACGATCTCGGTTTCGGGCGCGCCGCGCAGGAGCCTGTAGGCCCGCGAATTGCCCGACGGCGTGTGGCGGATCATCGTGAAGCCGAACGGGGAGGGGGCGAAGGCCTTGGCCTTTTGCTGGATCGACCGGCGCGAGCGCCACCACCAGGCGCGATGCACGAAAGGCCCGTGCGCCGGGTCCATTAGTCCGACGACCGCGTGATCGATCGCCGCCGGAAACCGGACGCTCTCAACCAGGTCGGGCGCGCATCCGTCGAATCCGGCGAGCATCGGGATCTCGGGTGCGGCGGCCGGGTCCTCGCCGAAGAATACCCAGATGTTGCCTTGGGCCTCGCGCGCCGGATAGCTGCGCGTATGGATCTGGCCGGGCGCAAAGCGCTGGCCCGGCACCAGCGAGGGGATCAGGGTGCATCGTCCGCGCGTGTCGAACCGCCAGCCGTGATAGCAGCATTCGATCTCCCGCCCGTCGAAATGCCCGGCGCTGAGCGGCATCCCGCGGTGAGGACAGAGATCGCGCAACGCGAACGGCGCGCCGTGGTCGTCGCGGCCGATTAGGATCGGCTCACCGAGCATCAGCTTCGGCACCACCGTTCGGCGGCGCACCCGGCGGCTCGGCAACGCATAATACCAGGCCTCGCGCAGTGGCGCGGCGAGGTCGCTTGCGGCGGGTCTCATCCGGGGGCCCGGGGCTGATCGTCTATTCGGGCTGATCGTCCATCCGGCTGATCGTCCATCCCGGCTGATCGTCCATCCTGCGGAGTGCGCTTTCGATTATACCGGCTTTTCGCGGGGCGCGTGGCCCCAGGGGATGCGATGCGCTATCCTCAGGCCGGCGGCCGGGCTATTTTCGTAGCAATTCGCTGGCCTCGAAACTGCGCGGTTTCCGTTGCCGTGATCCGAGTTGTACGACATCCCGGCCCCCGGTCGAATCACCCGGCCGGCGCGGTCCTTGCGATGGGCAATTTCGATGGCCTGCATCGCGGCCATGCGGCGCTGATCGGTCGGGTCTGCGAGCTGGCGCGGCAGACCGACCGCCCGACTGGAGTGCTCACCTTCGAGCCGCATCCGCGCAGTGTGTTCTCTCCCGCGACAGAGCCTTTCCGGCTGACGCCGTTCCGCGTCAAGGAGCGCGAACTGGCCCGGCTCGGCATCGATCTGCTGTTCGTCCAGCATTTCGATCTGGCCTTCTCGAAGAAGAGCGCCGAAGAATTCATCGCCGAGGTCATCGTCGGGGCGATCGGCGCGTCGCGTGTCGT
>VAZT01000075.1:3993-14593 GCA_005884825.1 Alphaproteobacteria bacterium | reverse complement strand
TTTGCCGGCGCGCGGCTGATCCGCGACGAAGCGATCGGGCTCAACAGGGCCGACTGCGTCCTGTTGTGCGATGCCCATCCGCCGATCCGATACGATGTCCTGTCGATCGACATCGGCTCGGCCCCCCGCTCCGACGATGTCCCCGGCGCCGCCGAGCACGCGATCGCGGTCAAACCGATCGACCGGTTCGCGGCGCGCTGGGAGGCGCTGCTGACGCGGACGCGCGAGATGCCGCGGCTGCGCCTCGCCGTGGTCGGCGGCGGCGCCGGCGGGGTCGAGCTCGCGCTTTCGGCGCAACATCGCTTGGCCGGACTGAAAGGCGACACGGTCGAGGTGACCCTGGTCACCCGCGAGGCGCTGCTGCCCTCACACAATGCCCGGGTCCGCCGGCTCTTCGAGCAGATCCTCGCCGATCACCGGGTTACCGTGCACGCCGGCAGCGCCGTTGTGCGTGTCGCGCCGGGTGTTCTGCTCTGCGCCGATGGCAGGCGGGTCGAATTCGACGAGGCGCTGTGGGTGACGCAGGCCGGTGCCGCCCGCTGGCTCGCCGACACCGGCCTTCCGCTGACGCCGGAAGGCTTCATCGCGGTCGACGACAGGCTGCGCTCGCCCGGAGACCCGAAGATCTTCGCGGCCGGCGACGTCGCGACGATGCTCGCCCATCCGCGCGAGAAGGCCGGGGTTTACGCGGTCCGCCAGGGTCCGCCGCTCGCCGCCAATCTGCGCCGCGCGCTCGCCGGGCGGCGACTGCGGCGCGCCGTGCCGCAAAAGCGCGCTCTGGCGCTCATCGGCACCGGGGATGAGCAGGCCGTCGCCTCGCGCGGAGCGTTCGTGGCGTATGGCCCGCGGTTGTGGCAGCTGAAAGAGTGGATAGATCGCCGCTGGATGCGGCGCTACACCGAACTGCCCGAAATGCAGCCCGAGCCGGGTGAAGGCCCGATGCGCTGCGGCGGTTGCGCCGCGAAGGTCCCGGCGGCGGTCCTCGGCCGCGTCATGGGGCGGCTCCATCCGGCGACGAGCGGCGCGGTCATGATTGGTCTCGACAGCCCGGACGATGCGGCGCTGATCTCGTTCCCCGGGGCGCCGCCGCTGTTGCAGACCGTCGATTTTTTCCGCGCGATGGTCGACGATCCGTATCTGTTCGGCCGGATTGCCGCGACCCATGCGCTTGGCGACATTTACGCGATGGGAGGAACGCCTGAGAGCGCATTGGCGATTGCCACCCTGCCGCCGGCGCGCGCGCCGATCGTCGAGCACGACCTCTTTCACATGCTGCGCGGTGGTCTCGACGTGCTTGAGCCGGCAGGCGCCGTGCTGATTGGCGGACACAGCGCCGAGGGTGCCGAGCTCGCGCTCGGATTTGCCGTCACCGGGCGGCCGCGGCCCGGAAAGCTGATGCGCAAGAGCGGGCTGAGTGCCGGCGACCGGCTGGTCTTGACCAAGCCGCTCGGCACCGGCGCGATCCTGGCCGCAGCGGCGCGCGGTTTGATCTCGTCGCGTCTGGTCGAGGCCGCGATAGCGACGATGGTGCAGTCGGCGGGTTCCGCAGCCGCTTGCCTTTTAGAGTATCGGGCCAGCGCCTGCACCGACGTGACCGGGTTCGGGCTCCTCGGCCACCTCCTCGAGATGCTGCGCGCCTCGGAAATGGACGCGGTTCTCGATCCGGAGGCAATTCCAGCTCTCTACGGCGCGCTGCCGTTGCTCGGCAGCGGGATCACCAGTTCGCTGCATGCCGACAACGTCGCGGCGCTGGCGGCGCTCGACCCGGTGGCACAGCTTCACCAGATAGCCCCACTGCTGATCGACCCGCAAACCGCCGGCGGGCTGTTGGCCGGAATCCCGGCCGACCGCGCTGCGACCTGCCTCGCCGAGCTGCGCCGGTGCGGCTATCAGGCGGCGCTCATCGGCCGCGTCGCACGCCTGCGCAGGAGCGAGCCGCGCATCCGTTTCGAGGCAGGTGCCGCGCAGCGGGTCCCCGAATTGATTGCCGCGAAATGAGTTCGAAGGAGCGCCGGGGGAGGTTGGGGCTGCCGGGGGTCGACCGAGTTCTGCGGTCCGATACCGCCGCCGCAATGATCGCCCGATATGGACGGCCGCTCGTTGTCGATGAAGTCAGGACTGCGCTGGCGGCGCGGCGCCGGTGCGACGCGCCCGCCTCCGTAGAGTCCATTCTCGAAGAAACCGCCGCTTCGCTCGCGCGCGATATGCTGCCTTCGCAGCGCCGCGTGTTCAATCTGACCGGCACCGTCCTCCACACCAATCTCGGCCGCGCACCGTTGCCCGAGGAGGCGATTGCCGCGGCGGTCGAGGCGATGCGCGATCCGACGACGCTCGAATACGAAATCGAGACCGGCAAACGCGGCGAGCGCGACAATCACGTTGCGGGCTGGCTGACCAGGTTGACCGGAGCCGAAGCTGCGCTCACCGTCAACAACAATGCCGGGGCGTTGGTGCTGGCGCTGAACACCCTGGCCGAAGGCCGCGAGACGATCGTCTCGCGCGGCGAGCTGATCGAGATCGGCGGCTCGTTTCGCCTCCCCGACATCATGGCGCGGGCCGGAACTCGGCTTCGCGAAGTGGGCACGACGAACCGGACGCATCTCGCCGACTACGCCGCCGCAATTGGACCGCAGACCGGCCTCGTTCTCAAGGTGCACACCAGCAATTACTCCATCCACGGCTTCACCGCGGCGGCGCCAGCGGCGAGGCTCGCCGCTCTCGCCCGCGATCATGCGATCCCGTTTGTCGAGGATCTCGGCAGCGGTTCCCTCGTCGACTTCGGGCGCTGGGGCTTGCCGCACGAACCAACCGTCGCCGAGGCGCTGGCGCGCGGCGCCGACCTCGTCACGTTCAGCGGCGACAAGCTGCTGGGCGGCCCGCAAGCGGGGCTCGTCGTCGGCCGCGCCGAGCTGATCCGCAGACTCGCCCGCAACCCGCTGAAACGCGCCCTCCGCCTCGACAAGATTCGGCTCGCGGCCCTCGAGGCCGTGCTGCGGCTGTACGCCGATCCCGATCGTCTGGCCGAGCGCCTGCCGGCGATGCGCCTGCTCGCCCGACCGATAGAGCAGATCCGCGCGCTGGGAGAGCGGCTGCTCCCCACCGTCGGGCGCGCCTTCCGCGATCTCGCCGAGATCGCTCTGATCGAAACCAAGAGCCAGATCGGCAGCGGCGCCCTTCCCATTTCGCTGTTGCCGAGCGCGGCGCTCGCCTTGCGGCCTCTGGCGGCTCGTTCCGGCGCCGCGGTCGAAGCACTAGCGCGCGCGCTTCGGGCGATGCCCATCCCGATCATCGGCCGCATCGAAGCGGGCCGCGTCATTCTCGACCTGCGCTGTCTCGAAGACGAAACGGCGTTCATCGCGCAGCTCGCAGCAGCGGCGATCAAACGCGGCTGACTTCGACCTGCGTATCGTTGAAGCAGGCGCCTTCGGCGAGATCGGCCTTGAGATCCGACGAGACGAGAGCCGAAATCGTCTGCCCGGTGCGGCTCGTCGCCAGCCACGCCCCCTTCTCGCTGGCCACGACACCCGGCGGCACATCCGCAGTCACTGAGAGCGGCAGGATGACCTCGCCGCGCTCGTTCCATAGGCGCACCTCGATGCCGTGACGGAGGTCTCGCTTGCTCGCATCCTCGGGGTTCATCAAGAGCGGCGGTGATGCCTGATGCGAAGCGCCGAGGCCGCCGAGCGTCGAGGAAATGCGCTTGTCCGAGGCCGGCGAAATCAGCATCAGCGGATGCGATGTCTCTCGCTCCCGCCAATCCGGCAGCAAAGCAGCCGCGCCCCACCTTTTGGCCAATGTCTCAGACCTCAGTTCGATTTTCCCCGACGGCGTGGCGGGAAGGACATTGTCGAACAGGACCATTGGCTCACCGTCCGGTCCCGTCATCTGCACAGCTCGGTCTGTCGGTATTTCGCTCGGTTTCATTCCGAGAAGCCGGGGATCCGCTTTGTCGACTGCATCGTCCATCAGTTCGTCGTCGGTCGCCTTGAAGCACGGCTCATCAAAACCGAAGCGCGCGGCGAGCCTGCGGAAGATCTCGGTGTTCGGCAGCGCCTCGCCCGGCGGCGGGATCACCGGTTCGGCGCGCTGCAGCCAATGATGACCGTAGGAAGGATAGAGATCGGCGTACTCGAAATGGGTGGCTGCGGGCAGCACCAAATCGCAGTACTTCATGCTTTCAGTCATTGTCAGCTCAATGCCGACGGCAAACACATCCGGACGGGCGAGCCCGCGGCGCATTCGGTTCTGGTCGGGGTGCACGACGATCGGATTGTGGTTGTAAATGAACAAACCGCACAGCGGCGGATCGACGTCGCTCTCGGCGAGATGGCGGCCGATGTCGTTGATGTTGAGGGTACGGGTGCCATCGGGGATCAGATCGGGGCGCTGCAGCCGGTTCGGGGTCTTGGGAAAGGCGTTGCTGGCGCCGAGCACAATGCCGTTACCGTTGCCCAGCTTTCCGAGCAGTGCCGGCAACGCGATTGCCGCGCGGACTGCGCTGCCGCCGTTGCGGCCGCGTTCGAGGCCGTTGCCCGGCGAAAGCACCAGCGGCTCGATATCGGCGAGCCAGCGCACAAGCGTCAGGATCTCGTTCTCCGTGAGCCCGCAGACCGCCGCCGCTCGCGCCGCCGGCCACTGGCGGGCCCGAGCCATGAAATCCTCGGCTCCCAATATATGAGCGGCAACGAACGCCGTATCCAGAGCACCCGATCGCTCGAGTTCTGCGGCCAATGACCAGGCGAGCACGACATCGGTGCCGGGCAGCAATTGCAAATGCAGATCCGCCTGCGCGGCGATCTTGGTGCGCAGCGGGTCGACCACGACCAGTCTGCCGCCAGCACGCTTTGATTTGCGGATGCAACGGACGAGATGAAGGTTGGTAACGGTCGCGTTGTTGCCCCAGACGAGATTGAGCTTGGCGGACTCGGCAAGTTCGCCAATAAGCCGTGCGGACCGGCATAGTTCAGCGGCATCACCGACTGCGGACCCCAGCGGTCGATTATCTCGTTTACCCGCTTGTGGATATTGTCCAGCGCCGCATCCCACGAAATCCGCTCGAATTGGTCCGAGCCTTTGGGCCCGAGGCGGCGCAGCGGATGCAGCAGGCGGCCTGGTCCGTGCACGAACGCAGTCATCTCCCGAGCCACCTTGTTGCAGATGACCCCGGCGGTGTAGGGCGCGGCCTCAGAACCGCGCACCTTGACGATACGGCCATCGGCGACACTGACGCGCAGGCTGCAGGCATCGGGGCAATCGAAAGTGCAGACGCTGGCGCGCTCGTCGGTGACCATCGCTCTCATCCTTTCGGGTTGTCAGTCAGGTGCGGAGTCTAGCTTGCATTTGCGCCGAGGGGTAGAGCCTATGCTTGCTTTATCAGAGATTAGATACGAATTCTCCCGCAATACTCGTTTCCTACTGCGACAATATCGAAGCACAACCGATTAAAATTGGAATAGAAAAGCATCGACGAAACCCGCGAGGCGTGTTCTGTTCCCCATCGAGTTCATCCATTGGTCGTACGCGATTATGCGGCGACAATTTGAAGGGGAACGGGCAAATGGCATCAGTTCCGGGCGGACAGTATACGCTGTTCGCAAACGGCAATAACATGAATGTGGTTGCGACCCCGGACGGCGTCGGCATGCCGCCGCCGCTGGCCGGGTTGTTCAACCTGGAGCTGCTGACTTCGGGATCCGGCTCCTCCTCGATACCAGCGGGATATCAAGGCTTGGCGATGCTGTCCCCTGACGGCAAGACCATCAATCTGGTATCCGGCGATTACGGCGTGCAGGTTGCCCGCGGCGGCCCGCACACGGTCATCGCCGGCACGGGCAATGATACGATTTATGGCGGCCACGGCCCGACCATGATCTTCGGCGGTTCGGGTAACGACCAAATCTTCGGCGGGAATGGACCCGACACGATCCAGGGCGGCAGCGGTCACGACACGATTTATGGCGGCAACGGGCGCGACCTGATCGTCGGGGGGAGCGGCTCCGAACTTGTTGTGGGTGGGCACGGCAAGGATACGATCATCGGCGGCGGCGGCCCCGATACGATCTATGCCGGTCACGGCGGCGATTTGATCATGGGCGGCGGCGGCGCTACTTCGATCTTCGCGGGAGACGGGCGAGACACGATCATCGGCGGCAGCGGCCCGACGGCGATATACGGCGGAGTGGGCCATGCGACGATCACCGGCGGCAGCGGCCCGACGACGGTCTACGGCGGCAGCGGCAGGGACGTGATCACCGCGGGCAGCGGCTCGACGCTGATCATGGGCGGAGACGGCAAAGACACGATAACCGGCGGGAGCGGCGCCGACACGATCCTTGCCGGTCATGGCGGCGACTTGATCGTCGGCGGCAGCGGTCCGGATCTGATTTGGGGTGGGGACGGCCACGACACGATCTTTGGCGGGAGCGGCGCCGACACCATCTTTGGCGGGTCGGGCCCCTTATTGGTGCACGGTGGCCAATCAAATCTTCGCCGGGACCGGGGGTACCTTGATACAGGACAGCGGGGTACGAGGGCAGGACACCGTGGTCGGCTTCAACCAGGCGCATGGCGACGGGATCACCTTCGCGGGCCAAGATGCCGGGACCGTAGCCAATGTAGTGGCGACCGCCAATGTGAGTGGCGGAAGCACCGTGATCACGCTGCCGGACGGCTCTACGATGACCCTCCTTGGCATCACGCATATCGACAGCACTTTCTTCCACTGATCGCCGATCGAGGTCCGCTTCGGGAGGATTGCAGATCATCGAGCGCCGCATCTGCGGCGCTCGATTTTGGTGGGGCGAGTAAGTCGTCTATCGAGTAAGTCGTCTATCTTGCGGACGGATACCACGCCGGTGGTGTGCTGCTGCCGACACCTGGGTAATCCCAGCGCCCTTCGACCCAGACCCAGCCATTCGCCTGCTGCTCCCAATGGCCGGGCACATAGGTGGCAGACACCGCCGGCCTCTCGACATATCTCCCCGGCTGCCAGAAATACTGCACGCCGTTCCACGACCAATGACCGGGCTCCCAGACATAGCTGGGTGATGGCGCAGGCGGCGGGATCTCCGCCTCTGGGCCCGGCGGCGGAGCGGGCGCCACAAGCGCCGGAGCCGTGGGCGGGTATGCCGGGATCTGGGCCTGCGCGGCTTCGCTGTGCAGCGCAATCGGCGCTCCGGCCAGCGCCGACGCGCCGACCGCCAGCGCGGCCAGAATAAATCCGTGCTTCATCACGTCCTCCACGCAATCGCGCACGGAAAAATGGGCGTTCCGCGCGCTTCCCGTGATCAACAACTTCAAATCGCGGACAATTCCGGAACGGCCACCAGCTTGGTGCCGGGTGAGGGATTCGAACCCCCGACCTTCGGTTTACAAAACCGCTGCACTGCCACTGTGCTAACCCGGCCCACTTGCCGCCGAGACTACTTGAAAATGGCGTTGTTGCTGGCGTCCCCTACCGGATTCGAACCGGTGTTGCCGCCGTGAGAGGGCGGTGTCCTGGGCCTCTAGACGAAGGGGACGAGGCCGCTCGCCGTTATTAGCAGCTGGTCTCGCCGCGATCAAGCGCGCCAACCGTCGGCTTTCGCCGCCCGCTGCATCTGCGAATGGGGCCGCAATAGGGAGAAAGCGCAAATCGCCGATGCGCTCCTAATGGCTACCGTGCCCGGCTGCAGGTTTTCCGACCAGACGTAGAATTTCGCTGCTGATTCGCTATTACCGGATCCGCAGATTACTGCAGCTCCGGTGCGACGCCAATCAATTCACGAACCGGTAGAGTTTGGCGGCGTTGTCGCAGACGATCTTCTTGCGGGTGGCGTCGGGCAGGTGACCGAGTTCGCGCTGGATATATTCCTGCGAGTCCGGCCACACGCCATCGGGGTGCGGGAAGTCCGAGCCCCACATGATGTTGTCCTCGCCGAGCTCGTCGAGGAGTTTCACGCCGATCGGGTCGCTCTGGTAGGTGGCGTAGCACTGGCGGCGCCAATATTCGCTGGGCGGCATCTTCAGGTCGAGCTCCTTGAACTGGTCCTCCCATTCGGCGTCCATGCGTTGCAGAATGTAGGGGATCCAGCCGGTGCCGGCTTCGCCGATGACGAGCTTGATGCCGGGGTGATGCTCGAGCACGCCCGAAAAGATCACCGATAGCAATACCTCCGACATGTACATCTGGAAGCTGGTGATGCTGGCGGCGCGGGCGGCGAGCGCCACTTTTGGCGGGAGCTTGTTAAAATCGCGCCGCACGCCGCTGCCGATCGTGTGGAAATGCACCGGCAATCCGCTCGCCGCGACGGCGTCCCACATCGGGTTCCACCACGGGTCCCATAACGGGGTCATGTCGCCCCGGCGGGAGATTTCGAGCCCGCGCACGCCGCCGCGCCGGGCGACACGCTCGATCTCGCCGACCGCGGCGTCGATGTCGTGGTTTGGAATGCAGGCGAGCCCGGCAAAGCGATCGGGATGGGTGTTGCAGAAGCCGGCGAGCCACTCGTTGTAGATGCTAAGCATCTCGCCGGCCGCTTCATCGTCATTGATCCGGCTGGTGGCGCCGAGGATGCCGTACAGAACCTCGGCCTGGATGCCGTCGCGGTCCTGGTCCTTGATCCGCAATTCGGGGTCCGTCATGCGGCGGATGCCCTTTTTGCCGTCCTCGTAGATCCCCTCAGAGGCCATGCGGTCGGAGCGATGGATCTTGCCCGGCTCATAGAGGCGTCCGGCCGAGCCCATGCCGTTCATCAGCCCGAAGGAGGCACCCGATTTGGTGACCCATTCCTTGCCCCGAGGGCCCTCGGTCACATAGGGCATGCGGTCCTTCAGAGCCGTGGAGGCATTGGCGGTAAACAGATCGGGCGGCAGCCAGATCAGATCGATGTGGCAGTCGGCCGAGATGACGTCGTATTTCATTGGCATGTCCTCCGTGCGAGCTTTCCATCAGCATGACTCGCGCGGAGACGATGCGCGACTGAAATTTCCGGTACAGCCAAGAAGCGAGAGCGCCGATGCAACAAGGACGGACGAACAGGCCTCTCTCCGACGTGACGGTAATCGATTTCGGCCAGATCTTTCAGGGCCCCTATGCCAGCCTCTTGCTGGCGAAGGCGGGCGCCTTCGTCATCAAGATCGAGCCGCTGCACGGTGAGCCGGGGCGGCGGCGCGCCGAGCCGGGCAAGAGCGCGACCCTGCCTTTAGCGATGCTGAATCAGAACAAGCACGCGGTCACGCTGAACCTCAAGCACGAGCGCGGCCGCGAACTGCTTTTCCGCCTGGTCGAGCGCGCCGATGTCTTGCTCGAAAATTTCTCGCCCGGCACGATGGACGGTCTCGGCGTCGGCTGGAGCCGGCTGCGGGAGATAAACCCGCGGCTGATCTACGCCACCGGTACCGGGTTCGGCATCAGCGGGCCCGACCGCGACAATCTGGCGATGGACATGACGATCCAGGCCGCCTCGGGCATCATGAGCGTAACCGGCTTTCCCGACGGGCCGCCGGTTAAGGCCGGCCCGACCCTCGTCGATTTCATGGGCGGGATTCACCTTTACGCCGGCATCGTGACCGCGCTCTACGATCGCGACCGCAGCGGCACTGGCCGCCTCGTCGAGGTGGCGATGCAGGAGACGGTCTGGCCGACCCTCGCGGCGAGCTACGATTACTACTACCGCACCGGCAAGGTCCCACCGCGTACCGGCAACCGCCAGTCGGGGCTGAACAGCGCGCCTTACAACGTGTTTGCGACCGCCGACGGGCATGTCGCGATCCACGTCGTCACCGAGGCGCATTTCCAGAATTTATTGAAAGCGATGGGCCGCGAGGACCTTATGGACGATCCGCGTTTTGCGACCAACGCCGCCCGCGTCGCCCACATGGACGAGACCGACGCACTCGTCGAGGCCTGGACCCGCACCCTCCCCAAAATGGAGGTGTTTGCGCGCGCCAAGGAATACCGGATCCCGTGCGCCCCGGTGCGCACCGCGCCGGAGGTCATGAACGACCCCCATATGCACGAGCGCGGCATGCTCGAGCGGATCGACCACCCCGAACTGGGCGAGATTGTCGTTCCAACCACTCCCTTGCGCCTTCACGGCACCGACAAGGTCGCGGCCGGCCCCAGCCCGACAATCGGTCAGCACAATGCCGAGATCTACGGTGGCTGCCTCGGGCCGTCGGCAGCCGAAATCGCGGAACTCGAAGAGAACGGCGTCGTCTGACGCTATCTCCCTGAAGTGGAGGGCTTTGCCGCCGGGCCGGATTTGCTGCCCGGCAGACCCGGAACGCCGCTTTGATCGCCGCTCGAATGGGTTTTGGTCTCGGACGCGGTGTTGCCAGATGGAGTCACAGTCGGCCCGGACTTGCTGCCGGGCAATCCAGGAACGCCGGGCTTCGACGTCCCAGCCGTGCCCGGCGGATTGTCCCGCGTCGGTTGACCCTGAGTAGTGACGCCCTGCGCCCAAACCGGTAAAGCGAGCACGACGATCGCTGCCGTAGCGATGCCGCTGAGAAGCTTGTTCATCATGAGTCCTCTACGCGTGGATGTTCGTCTCGCAGCTTTCTCGACGAAACGGTTAATGGTAGCGGCGGGTTCCGCGATGCTTGCCACGAAAGGAGG
>VAZT01000075.1:0-3925 GCA_005884825.1 Alphaproteobacteria bacterium | reverse complement strand
CAGTGAGGCCACGACAGCGGAGGATCTACGCCGCTGCGACCTGAACCGGGTCCACCCGCTGACCGGCCCAGTCTATGTCGCCGGTGCCGCGGCGGGTGACCTCCTCGAGGTCGAAATCTGCGACATGAAGCCGGCCCGGTTCGGTTACACCGTGCAGGTGCCGGGGTTTGGCTTTCTGCGGGATTCGTTTCCCGAGCCTTACATCGTGAAATGGACGATCAAAGACGGCTTTGCCGAGTCGCCCGACTTACCGGGTGTGCGCATCCCCGATGGCTCCTTTGTCGGAGTAATCGGTGTCGCGCCTTCGCAGGAGTTGCGCGAGACGATGCAACGCCGCGAGGCAAACCTCCTCGACCGCGGCGGAATGGTGCTGCCGCCCGAAAAAGAAGGCGCGGTGCCGGCGGCAGAGCCGATCGCCTCGCAGGCGCTGCGCACGATCCCGCCGCGCGAGAACGGCGGCAATCTCGACATCAAGCAGCTGAGCAAGGGGGCGCGCCTGATGCTGCCGGTGTTTGTCGATGGCGCGTTGTTCTCGGTCGGCGACGCGCATTTCGCGCAAGGTGACGGCGAGGCCTGCGGCACCGCGATCGAAATGGCCGGCGCGATCCTGGTGCGCTTCACCGTGCACAAAGGCGAAGCCGCGCGCCGCGGCATCCGATTCCCGCGCTTTTCGCGTGACGAATATTATTTTCCGCCCGAGCTCGCCGCCCCGAAGCGCTTTCTCGCCACGACCGGGCTGTCGATCCGCGAGGACGGCACCAACGAAAGCGAAGACGCGACATTGAGCGCCCGCAATGCGCTGTTGGCGATGATCGATGTGTTGGTCGAGCGCGGCTGGACCCGGCAGCAGGCCTATACGATCTGCAGTGTCGCGGTCGATTTGAAACTGAGCGAGCTGGTCGATGTGCCGAACTTCGTCGTCAGCGCCTTCCTGCCGCTCGACATCTTCAGTCAATGACATCTGAAGATGACGTCAAAATTCTAGCCGTCACCCCCGCGAAAGCGGGGGTCCAGGGGCCCGGCGTGATAACCTGGAGCTCTGGATTCCCGCCTTCGCGGGAATGACGGGAATCAGTGCCTTTTTCCAGCCGGCAATTTAGGGCTGCTCCATGGATTTCGCCGACAGTCCCGAGCATGCGGCCTTCCGCAGCGAATTTCGCCACTGGCTCGAAGCGAACCTGCCGCCGGAGATCTGCGTCGACGATGCCGCCGACCAGCGTGTCGCGCCCGACCGGGAGACGCTCGAAAAGCGCATCGCGTGGCAGAAGACGATGCATGCCGCCGGGTGGGTCGGGATCTCCTGGCCCGAGGAATATGGCGGCCGTGGCGCCGGCTTTATGGAGCAGGTGATCTTCGACGAGGAATATTTCCGCGCTCGTGCGCCGGTGCTCCCGACGGCGAGCGCGCTGAACCTGTTGGGCCCCACGCTCATCCATTGGGGAACCGAAGAGCAAAAGAGGCGGCACCTGCCGCGCATCCTCAGTGCGGACGAGCTGTGGTGCCAGGGCTATTCGGAGCCCGATGCCGGCGGCGATCTCGCCAGCCTGCGCACTCGCGCGGTCGACCGGGGCGACCATTTTGTCGTGAACGGGCAGAAGGTGTGGACTTCGGGCGCGCATTTCGCCGATTGGTGCTTTCTACTGGTGCGCACCGACCCCGACGCGCCGAAGCATCACGGCATCAGCTACCTTCTCGTCGATATGAAGACATCGGGGATCACGGTGCGGCCACTCGTTCTGCTCAATGGCCACCGTCACTTCAACGAAGTCTTCTTCGAAGACGTGGCTGTGCCGAAAGAGAATCTCGTCGGCCCGTTGAACCAAGGCTGGAAGGTCGCTATCACGACGCTGATGTTCGAGCGCAGCGGGGCGGGCGGGCGCGACCATGCGGCGCAGATCGCCCGCCTCGCCGAGCTGGCGAAGCAATTCCCGAGCCGTCAGGAGCCGGCCTGGAGCGAGAGCCATATCCGCCAGCAGCTGGCCCAGCTGGCGATCGACGTGAAGGCGTTGCAGGTGACGCGGCTGCGCGGACTGACCCGCCGGCTGCGCGGCGAGCCGCCGGGACCCGAAGGCTCGATCCTGAAACTGTTCGGCTCGGAGCTGGCTCTGCGGATCGCCGATTTCTCGTCCACCTTGCTCGGCCCCTATGCGACTGTCGACGCACCGACCGAGGCGGTGCCGGATGCCGCGCGCTGGCACCACCGCGTGCTCGGCGCCCGCCAATACACGATTGCCGGCGGCACCAGCGAGATCCAGCGCAACATCATCGGCGAGCGGGTCCTCGGGCTGCCGAAAGGCTGAGCGGCGGTAACGATCGGGTCCTTTTCCTCGGTCGAGCTTTAAGCCGAAATATATTCGAAAAGATCGGGTTGCTCGGAGAGGGGCGGCAGCGCACGGTCCCGGTCCGACACGATCGCCGTTTCGACCGTGACCGGCCAGGTGATCATCAGCACCGGGTCGAACCAGGCGATGCCGCGGTCGTGGGTCGGGCTATAAAAATCGGTCGTCTTGTATTGCACCTCGGAATCATCCTCAAGCGTGCAATAGCCATGCGCAAACCCCGGCGGTATCCATAGCTGGTACCAATTATCCGCCGTCAGCACCGCAGCTGCGTGGCGCCCGAAAGTGGGGGACCCCCGCCGGATATCGACCGCGACGTCAAAGATCGCGCCGCGAGTTACCCGCACCAGCTTGCCTTGCGCCGTCGGCGGTATTTGAAAGTGGAGCCCGCGCAATGTTCCTTTTAGCGGATTGCGGACGTGATTATCCTGCACAAAACCGACGTCGATCCCGACCTCTGCAAACTCGCGCGCGTTCCACACCTCGGAGAAAAAGCCTCGAACGTCACCAATCCGCCGCGGCATCACGACTTTGACTTCGGGCAGCGCGGTATCCATTATTTCCATCCCGATTGCATATCACGGCCTTCCGCAAGCGCCAAGCCAGCACCGCCAGGAAGTTTAGGCATGGACATCGGGTTCAGCGAAGAGCAGGAATTACTGCGCGAGACCGCGCGACGGTTTCTGGAAAGCCGGTGCGACACGCAATTCGTGCGGCAACGGATGGCCGAGCCGGCGGCCGTCACTGACGAGTTCTGGCGGAAGCTCGCCGAGCAGGGCTGGCTCGGCATTGTCTATCCGGAAGACGACGGCGGCAGCGGGCTCGGCCTGGTCGATCTCGTCGTATTGATGGAGGAGATGGGGCGGGCGGTCATGCCCGGCCCGTTCCTGTCAACCGTGTTGCTCGGCGGCGCCGCCATCGCCGAAGCCGGTAGCCCGGCCCAGCGCCGGCATTGGTTGCCTGAAATCTCCGCCGGCAACGCGAAAGCTGCCCTCGCCTGGACCGAGCCCAATCTGCGCTGGGATGCGGCCGGGATCATGTTGCGGGCGCGCGAGGCCGGGGGCGGATATACCCTCTCCGGCGTCAAGCTCTTCGTCGGTGATGCGCATCTTGCCGACATTATCGCGGTCGCGGCACGCACCCGCCACGGCAGCACTATGGAGGACGGCGTCAGTCTGTTCCTCATGCCGAGGGACACGCCTGGGCTCACCATCAATGTATTGCCGACGATCGACGAGACCCGCAAGCTATGCGAGGTCAGGCTCGACAATGCCGCAGCGCCCGCCGGCGCAGTGCTCGGCGAAATACATCAGGGTTGGGCGCCGTTGTCTCGGGTGATCGCCCGCGCAACCGTGGCATTGGCCGCGGAGATGTGCGGCGGGGCGCAGCAGGTGCTCGACATGACCGTTGCCTACGCCAAGATGCGCGTCGCCTTCGGCAAGCCGATCGGCAGCTATCAAGGGGTCAAGCACCAGGCTGCCGACATGCTGGTGGCGCTCGAAAACGCCAAATCGCTGACCTATTACGCCGCCTGGGCGGTCGATCACGGGCTGGACGAGGCGCCGCTGGCGGTGTCGATGGCAAAG
>VAZT01000772.1:1589-2513 GCA_005884825.1 Alphaproteobacteria bacterium | reverse complement strand
AGTGCTGCTGGGCAGCCACGTCTCACTGATCCAGCGCTTCAGCCCAGCGCGCGAGCCGATGTAAGTTGGCAACAACCGTCGTAGGTCCTTCAGGAGCAGAGCCGCGTCGTTATCCGTTCCCACGACGCCGTCGATAAACGGGCCGCAAACCGGGTCCCCGATGAAGGTCGCGAAACCCGTGGGCACGCCTTGCAGGAATTGGCTGGTGACCTTGGGCGCCCGCGTAGCCAATTTTCCGTTTGAGTTTTTGGGTACGCGGACCGTCGGTCGAGGGAGGCTGGTTCTTTCAAGCATGGGACCGACCCTCCTGAAACGCATCAAGCCGAGAGCGCCGCCATCGCTTGAGCCGCCCCTCGCCGCATCCATCCGGCCCCTGGCCGTTGCGGCACAAGCGCAGGAAATGGTATCGGCTCATTTTCAGGTGATTGGCGGCGCGCTCCGCATCTAACCATTCGTCGGTGTGAATCGGCATGCAATAAGGACCCCGTTTTCGGGGTGATCGGCATCCAATCGGGACCCCGGGGCTGAGGGTCCACACTGGCTTCCATGATTCTTGGAAGCCGAGGTTGGGATGCTGATTTTGGAATCGATTGCAAAGATCCGTCGGGCATTTTTTGTACAAGGCAAGTCGATCAAATTGATCTGCCGTGAGCTGAGAGTGTCACGGAAGGTCGTGCGGAAGGTGATCCGATCGGAGGCGACCGAGTTCCGCTACGAACGTGAGGCTCAACCGCTTCCGAAGATTGGCCCCTGGACTGACCAGCTCAATGAACTGCTGTTGGCGAACGAAGGGAAAGCGGCGCGCGAGCGCCTGACGCTGATCCGACTGTTCGAGGAACTGCGCGGCCGCGGCTACGTGGGCGGCTACGATGCTGTGCGGCGTTACGCCGGACGGTGGAGCAAGGAGCGCGGGCACTCGACGGC
>VAZT01000772.1:0-1575 GCA_005884825.1 Alphaproteobacteria bacterium | reverse complement strand
GCTGTTCGTGCGGGTCTATCCACGCGAGACGCAGGAGATGGTGTTCGACGCCCACGACCGGGCGTTTGCCTTGTTCAAGGGGGCCTGCGGGCGCGGCATTTACGACAACATGAAGACGGCGGTGGAGACGATCTTTGTCGGCAAGAAACGCCTCTATAATCGCCGCTTCCTGCAGATGTGCAGCCACTACCTCGTTGAGCCGATCGCCTGCACGCCGGCATCGGGATGGGAGAAGGGGCAGGTCGAGAACCAGGTCGGTCTCGTCCGTGAGCGGTTCTTCACGCCGCGTCTGCGGTTCAAGAACCTTGAGGAACTGAACGCCTGGTTGCTCGATCAATGCATTGCCTACACCAAGGCACACCGCCATCCGGAACTGAGCCACCAGACGATCTGGGAAGTGTTCGAGGCGGAAAGGCCGAAGCTCGTTCGCTATACGGGCCGGTTTGACGGCTTCCACTCGGTGCCGGCGTCGGTGTCGAAGACTTGCCTGGTGCGGTTCGATAACAACAAATACTCGGTGGCAGCCCGCGCGGTCGGGCGTCCCGTCGAAGTTCATGCCTATGCGGACCGCATCGTGATCCGTCAGGACGGGCGGATCGTCGCCGAACATCCCCGCTCGTTCAGCCGCGGGGATACGTTCTACGACCCTTGGCACTACGTCCCGGTGCTCGCCCGCAAGCCCGGCGCCTTGCGCAACGGCGCTCCCTTCAAGGATTGGGTGCTGCCGGCCGCCATGGAGCGCGTGCGGCGCAAGCTCGCTGGCGTCGATGACGGCAATCGGCAGATGGTCGACATCCTCACCGCGGTGCTCACCGATGGACTGCCGGCGGTCGAAGCCGCCTGCGCCGAGGCGATCGCCCAAGGTGTCCACTCCGCTGACGTCGTCCTCAACATTCTCGCTCGCCAGCGCGATCCCGGCCGGCCCGCCAACATTCTCACGCCGGCCGCGCTGACGCTGCGACATGCGCCCATCGCCGATTGTGCCCGTTACGACAACCTCAGGAGAACCATCTGATGGAACGCACTCAGCTCTTCGACCTCATGGGTGAACTCAAGCTCTACGGCATGAAGGCCGCCTTCGATGAGATCATGACCACCGCCGTCAAACGCCAGCATGAGCCTCAGCGCATCGTCGGCGATCTGCTCAACGCCGAGATCAGCGAGAAGCAGGCGCGCTCGATCAAGTACCAGCTCACCATAAGCTACCGCTCGCCAAGGATCTCGACGACTTCCAGTTCGAGGGCACGCCGATCAACGAGACGCTCGTCAATGACCTCGCCGGCGGCGGATTCATCGCCCAGCAACGCAACGCCGTGCTGGTCGGCGGGACCGGCACCGGCAAGTCGCATCTTGCCATCGCCATTGCGAGAAGCTGCATCCGCGGTGGTGCCCGCGGCCGGTTCTACAACGTGGTCGATCTCGTCAATCGCCTCGAGACCGAGACCCGCGCTGGTCGCCAGGGCCGGCTCGCCGACCACCTGACCCGCATGGACTTCATCGTCCTCGATGAGCTCGGCTATCTGCCGTTCGCTCAATCCGGCGGCCAACTCCTGTTCTACCTCGTCAGCCGGCTCT
>VAZT01000074.1 GCA_005884825.1 Alphaproteobacteria bacterium | reverse complement strand
TCCGCGAAGCCGGGCGCGTGCTGAAGCCGGGCGCGCCGCTGATCGTGACTTTCTCAAACCGCTGCGTGCCGACGCCCGCTATCGGGTGTTGGTGCCTCCTCGACGATGCCGGGCACCTCTGCCTGATTGCCCAACATTTCGTGCAAGCGGGGAATTGGGGCGACATTCGCTGTCTCGACCGGACGCCGCCCGGCGGCGGCGATCCGCTTTACGCGGTAATTGGACATAGCCTGGGTTGCGCGCCGGCGATGGCCGCCGACTAGCTCTCAGGTGATTAGCTCTCGTAAGCGACCATCGATGTGAACGGCACGTCGATGCGGCTGCGCCCTTTCAAGAACGACAGCTCGATAATGCACGCCGCTGCGGTGACTTCGCCGCCGCGCAGACGCACAAGATTGATGGCAGCCTGCATCGTTCCTCCGGTTGCGAGCAGATC
>VAZT01000073.1 GCA_005884825.1 Alphaproteobacteria bacterium | reverse complement strand
CAAGAAAGCCGCGGGACTCGATGCCCACCAGAAGATCGGGTTCGTGCGGCCGCAACACACTCGCCAAACGTTGGACCGTCAACTGCCAAGCAGCCGGATGGGCGAGCAAGGTTGAAATATCGTAGAAGAGAATGCCCGGCTTCGGGAAATCGGGTACCGACCGAATGTGCTGTTTGAGGTCCATGGGATCGTCCTCGACGAATCGGCCGTTTTCGGAATAGTGATCGTTGCGACATAACCGCTTTTCTTGTAGTTGGGAAGGCCTCGTTCGGCGGCGGATAAGCGCACTCTGAACCCCTGAACCTCATGGCGTCCGTCGCCGCTACACTCGTCGAGTCGGAGGAATCCGGATCATTCGTCCTTGCGGCGGCCGGCCAGTGGCTGGTCACGACCGCGGCCGAACTGGATCGGCGGCTGCGCGCCGTCCATATCCCGCGCGACAAACAGGTTACCCTGGACTTGGCGGGCATCGAACGGCTCGATACCGCGGGCGCCTGGCTGCTGCTGCGGACCGAACACGAGCTGGCGGCGCAAGGCAACGTCGTCGAGTTCCGGAATCTTCGGGCGAATCTCGCACCCATATTTGATCAAGTCCGGGCCGGCGGAATGGTGGCTCCCGCCCCTCATCCGCGGCCGGCGCACCATACGCTCACAGGGTTTCTCGAGAGAATCGGCCGGATCTCGGTCGGGCTCATCGGTCGCGTCCTCAGTCTGCTCAGCTTCTTTGGCGTCGTTTGCATAGTGGCCGGGAGAGTGTTTCTTCACCCCCGCCGGCTGCGGCTGACGGCGCTGGTTGCGCAGATGGAGCAGACCGGGGTCAATGCCGTGCCGATCGTGGGCTTGCTCTCGTTCTTGATCGGGGTCGTGCTCGCCTATCAGGGCGCCGATCAGCTGCGCCGCTTCGGCGCCGAGATCTACACGGTCAATCTGCTGGGGGTAGGGATTTTGCGCGAGTTGGGGGTGCTGATGGCGGCGATTATCATCGCCGGCCGCTCGGGTAGCGCATTCACCGCGCAGATCGGGACGATGCGGGTCAATGAGGAGATCGACGCGATGCGCACGATCGGTCTCGACCCTGTCGAAGTGCTGGTCATCCCTCGTCTGTTCGGGCTCATGCTGACTTTGCCGCTGCTAACCCTTTGCGCCAACCTTCTGGGCATCTTGGGGGGCGCGTTGATGTCGTGGTTCGCGCTCGGAATCACGCCGCCGCAATTCACTCGGCAGCTGCAATCGGCCCTCTATGCGTGGACATTCTGGATCGGGTTGGTCAAGGCGCCGTTCTTCGCCTTTATCATTGCCCAGATCGGCTGCTACGAAGGCTTCCAAGTCGCCCGTAGCGCCGAAAGCGTGGGGCGGTTGACCACCCTTTCGGTGGTCGAAGCGATATTTTTTGTCATCGTCGCCGACGCGGCTTTTTCGATCGTCTTTTCTATTCTGAAAATATGAGTTCAGCGGATCTTACAAAAGAACCGATCATCCGCGTGCGGGGGCTCGTCAACCGGTTTGGCGCCGAGACGGTGCATGACGGTCTCGACCTCGATGTTCGGCGCGGCGAAGTGCTCGGGATTGTGGGCGGTTCCGGTTCCGGGAAATCGGTCCTGTTGCGGACCGTTGTCGGCCTCAACCGCCCGGCCGAAGGCGAGGTTGAAGTCTTCGGGCGCGATGTTTGGGCGATGAGCGACCCGCAACGGCGAGAGCTCGAAAAACGCTGGGGAGTGCTGTTTCAGGACGGCGCCCTGTTCAGCTCGCTGACGGTCGCGCAGAACATCGAGGTGCCGATCAAGGAGCACTTCGATCTCCCGCTGAGCCTCATGGACGAGATCTCGGCGGTCAAAGTTGGCATGGTCGGGCTGCCGGAGGACGCCGGGGAGAAATATCCCGCGCAATTGTCGGGAGGCATGCGAAAACGCGCCGGGCTCGCCCGCGCCCTCGCCCTCGATCCGGAAGTGGTCTTTCTCGACGAGCCCACTGCGGGTCTAGATCCGATTGCCGCCGGCGCTTTTGACGAATTGATACGGGATCTGAAGACCAGTCTTGGGCTGACTGTCTTTATGGTGACGCACGATCTCGACAGCCTGTTCGCGATCTGCGACCGAGTCGCGGTATTGGTAGACAAAAAGGTCCGCGTCGGCACGCTGGAACAGCTCCTCAATGACAATCATCCCTGGATTCACTCGTATTTTCACGGTCCGCGCGGGCGGGCGGCTCAACACTTGGAAGCCGCCGCCGGGACCGAGCAATCGGCACCGAGCGCGGCCCCGGTGTGAGCCGTGCTCGCTCAGGAGAGAGTAGATGGAAACAAGAGCCCATTATGTGGCAGTGGGCGCATTCGTCCTCGCCGTCATCGTCATAGGCTTTGTGGCGGTGCTGTCGCTGGGCCGCGTCGAGTTCGCGCAAGACCTCAAGCGATACTACATCTTTTTCAAGGGATCCGTCACCGGGCTCAGCAAAGGCTCGGTGGTCCAGTACAACGGGATCACCGTCGGCCGAGTAGTCGATGTCCGGGTCGATCCGGACGATCTCGAAAAAATTCAGGTCACGGTCGAGATCGACAAAGACCTCGTTCCGATCAAGACCGACGCCAGGGCTTTCGTTGATATCAACCTGTTGAGCGGCGTCGCCACGATCCAGATCCGCGGTGGAACAAAGGAGGCCAAGGACCTCGAGCCGGAGCCGAACCATCGCTATCCGGTAATCGCGGCAGGACAATCGGAACTCGAACAATTGAGGGCCAACCTCCCCGAATTGTTAGGCGATCTGAAACAGGTTGCCCATAACCTCAATACCGTGCTCGACGAGCAGAACCGAAAGGCCATTTCCGATAGTCTGCAGAATGTCCGAACCGTCACCGAAAATTTTATCGCGCCCAGCAAGGAGGTGAGCGAGGTGGTCGAGAACGCGAACGCGGCCGTACTCGCGCTGAAGTCTTTTTTTGGGCATGTCGATCAAAGCTATATCGGCAAAGGCGGGTTGAAAGATGAGCTTTCGCAAACGCTGAACGACGCCGACAAGCTGGCGAAGAACTTCGGCGACACCAACCGGCAACTGCAGCAAATGCTGCAGGAGAACCGCCCGGGTCTGCATGAATTCACGCAGTCGACTTTGACCCAGGTCAGCAACCTGGTGAGCGACATGCAGCGTTTCATCGCCGGCCTGACCCGGTTCGTTTCATCGGTCGAGCGGGATCCGGCGCGTCTGCTGTTCGGCGAGCGGCGGGAGGGATATAAGCCCCAATGACCCGGCCGACGGCTCGCCTGTCGCGCCGCTTCGTCCCGAGCGTCCTGGTCCTCACTTTGGCCGGCTGCTCGGGGTTGTTCGGGGGCGGCGAGCCATCACACCTCTATCGCCTCACCCCGAAGAGCACCTATCCGCCGAATTTGCCGCACCGCTCCGTGCAGCTCCTCATCAACGAGCCTCTCGCTCCGGCAGGGCTCGATAAATCGCGCATCGCATTGAGCCGGTCCCCGGTCTCGATCGACTATTTTGCCGATTCGGAATGGACGGATCGCACTCCTCTCCTGGTGCAGACGGCGCTTCTCCAATCCTTCGAGAATAGCAAGGCGATCACCGCAATCGACCGGGAATCAGCCGGGCTGCGAGCGGACTTCATGCTCGAGACTGAAATTCGTCACTTCGAGGCCGTGTACGATTCGGCTAATGGGCCCCCCGAGATCTGGGTGGCGATCATCGTCCGACTCGTCAACCCCACCAGCCGCGAGGTCGTCTCGCAAACCTCGTTCGAGCGGCGCGAGCACGCTTCGGCCAACGACGTTCCGACCATCATATCGGCATTCGATGAGGCGCTCGGCGGGGTGATGAAACAAATCGTCGTCTGGACGGTTACCAATCCTGCTTTGTCGGTGAAGCGCAGTTAGCTATCCTGGACGCGTTTTGTTCGCGTGAGGTGGTCGGTCGGTGAATTCGGACCGCGGCGAGGGCTTGCGCGTCAGCCAAGCCGAAATCGAGCAGATGATAGCCGCCGCGGAGATCATCCGGGATTGTCGGCGCGACCTTGCCGCCCGCAACACCGACCTCGTCGGCGAGGTGACGCGGCGTTCGACGATTTGTGCTTGGCGCCATTATCCCGACGGGGAGGTGTTTGATGCGACAAGCCACGCGCAATATTTTTTTCATGCGCATGCACCGGACAGCCGGCCACCCTCGGAGCGCGGCCACTTTCATACCTTTCTACGAGCCGAGGGCATGCCGAACGGGGTGGTGCCGCTGCTGCTTCCCGAGCTCGCGGTCGCCGATGCCGCAGTGCCGCCGCCGCAAGCCGCGCCGCTCAAACGCGGAGAGCGAGACGAAGTGAGCCACCTGATCGCGATCGCCATCGATCTTCGCGGCGAGCCGATTCGCTTGTTTACGACCAATCGATGGGTCACCGGCGAGACGTGGTATCGGGCCGAGGATGTGACCCGAATGCTCGATCGATTCGCGGTCGCCGAGAGGGAGCCGTCCGCGGTGCTCAACCGCTGGATCGGCGCGATGATCCAACTCTTTCGTCCACAGATCGGCGCGCTGTT
>VAZT01000771.1:1570-2418 GCA_005884825.1 Alphaproteobacteria bacterium | reverse complement strand
GCGCTACTGGCTTGCTCGGTTACACGTGTAACCTCGTGCTCCTTTCGCTCGGGAGCGCCCCAAGATCGGATACAACGACGCGCGTATTATCGCAGAGTACTTCGCTGCGCTTGACCCCAGCCGCTACACGAGCAAATCGACTCGTTCAGGCCGAGCGGGCAAGGTGTTCATCGACTACCTGCGAAACGGACGGGGCAATACCGCCATCGGCCCTTATTCGCCTCGTGCTCGCCCTGGATTTCCCGTCGCAGCGCCCGTGACTTGGCGAGACCTAGAGCACGGCATTCGCTCCGATGCGTTCTCGATGAACAATCCGCCCGGCTTCTGCGCCATCGCGGGCGCCGCCAATGCGGAGAGCGCGAGCGCGCCGATTCGCGTCAATGATCTTCTCATCCGTGATCTATGTTTGTTGTGCATGAAGTACAGTATGCATCGTGCTCACGCCGTGAAAAGCAAAAGGAGGAATTCATGCCAAGAAGCCGTAGACCGGGACGACCGCGCAAGACCGCGGCAGCCCGTAAGACCACCCGCCGCAAGTCAGCAACGCGCAAAACGGCAGCCCGCAAGTCGGTGGCCCGCAAGTCAGTGGCTCGCAAGACCGCGGGCCGCAAAACGGCAGCGCGCAAGACTGCAGGCCGTAAGACGGCAGCGCGCAAGACCGCGGCCCGGAAGACCACCGCCCGAACATCAGCAGTTCGCAAGCCAGCAACGCGCAGAAAAACAGCAGCGCGCAAGACGGCGACCCGCATGACGGCCGGCCGCAAAACAGCAGCGCGGAAGAAAGTAGCCCGCAAAAGCCCTAATGGCCGGAGACGCAGGGCGATAGAAAACAGCACGCCTGTACCGCC
>VAZT01000771.1:0-1502 GCA_005884825.1 Alphaproteobacteria bacterium | reverse complement strand
ACGGGACACCCGTTACTCGTGGCGGCAACATTGTGAAACGAGAGTGGTGGCGCCTCTCGGCCGGACGATTATCCGGAAGCGGGCCTCCTCGACCCGATCTACTACTGCCGGATTTGCGGTTGGCATCGTCGGATCCCGGGCGAGATCGCAGGCGACATAGAATGTTGATCCTGCGGGTCTGCCGCACGCAGACACACTCCGTTCCCGGAGTTCTCGTACCGCCTGCTCAGCGTCGACACCGCCTATGGTGAGAGGCAGGAGAACTCGTGGTCGGCCGCGACGGCCTGGGGGATCTGGCACGACAAGGAAGAGGCACCCCGGGCGATGCTGACGCATGCCTGGCGCGGTCGGCCGAGGGTCACGTCCGTCAAGGTGGTGTAAATCGAGGTGGAGTTTGAGGTGGCCATCGGTCAGGCCGCCATCGGTGGAAGTTTTGCTGGATCGGCGTCGATCAGCGGCGGTGTAAGTTCGACCATTCCCTCGATCTGCATGTAGCGGTGCTGGAGCAGCCAATCGTCATTCTGTTCGAGCAGCACGGCGCCGATCAGCCGCGTGATGCTGGCCTCGTTCGGGAAGATGCCGACGACATCGGCGCGCCGCTTGACCTCTTTATTGAGACGTTCGAGCGGGTTGGTCGAGTGTAATTTGGTGCGGTGCTGGGTCGGGAAGGTCATGTAGGCCAGCACGTCATGCTCGCTGTCGTCCATCAGTGCGGCGAGCTTTGGCCAACGCGCTCGCAGCTGATCGGCGACGTGACGCCAGGCCTGGTGCGCGGCTTCGGCATCGGCTTGCAGGAAGGCCTGGCGGATCGCCGCGGCGACCATCGTGTGCTGCCCCTTGGGCACGTGCGCCAGGGCGTTCCTGATCCAATGAACCCGGCACCTTTGCCATGTCGCGCCGAGCACGCGAGTGATGGCGAGGCGCAGACCGTCATGGGCATCGGAGATCACCAGTTTGACGCCGCGCAACCCGCGCTTAGTCAGGCCTTTGATAAAGCCCGACCAGAACGGCTCGGCTTCGGATGGACCAATGCCGAGGCCGACAATCTCGCGCCGGCCCTCGGTGTTCACTGCCACGGCGATTATCGCGGCGACCGAGACGATACGGCCGCCATCTCGGACCTTCAGGTACGTCGCGTCGAGCCACAGATACGGCCACTCTCCTTCGAGCGGCCGATCGAGGAAGGCATTGACCCGCTCGTCGATGTCCTTGCACAGCTTCGAGACTTGGCTCTTCGAGATACCGGACAGGCCCATTGCTTGCACCAGCTCGTCGACCCGCCGGGTCGACACGCCGCCGATCCAGGCCTCCTGGATCACCATGACCAGCGCCTTCTCGGCGGTCTTGCGTGGCTCGAGGAACGGCGGGAAGTACGAACCCTGCCGCAGCTTGGGAATGCGCAGGCTCAGCGGCCCGAGCCGGGTGTCGAGGCTGCGGTCACGATAGCCATTACGGTAATTGAGCCGGTCACCGGTGCGTTCGTGCCGGCCGGCACCGATCAG
>VAZT01000072.1 GCA_005884825.1 Alphaproteobacteria bacterium | reverse complement strand
CCGGCCCTGACTCATCGACCGCAAGGTATTGACGTATCCGAACATGTTGGCGAGCGGGACCATCGCATCGATGACCCGCGCATTGCCGCGTGTGTCCATCCCGGTGACTTGGCCCCGACGGCTGTTCAGGTCGCCGATCACGTCACCCATATACTCCTCCGGCGTGACCACTTCGACGCGCATGATCGGTTCGAGCAGTTTCGGCGCGGCTTTCATGACGCCTTCCTTGAACGCGGCGCGGGCCGCGATCTCGAAGGCGAGCACGCTCGAATCAACGTCGTGGAAGGCCCCGTCGATCAATGTCGCCTGCAAATCGATGACCGGGAAACCGGCGAGCACACCGGTTTCGGTCGATGCCTTCAGCCCTTTCTCGACCCCAGGCACATATTCCTTCGGCACGGCGCCGCCGACCACCGCGTTTTCGAAAGCAAATCCTGACCCCGGCGGCAATGGCTCGAACCGCAGCTTGACGCGGGCGAACTGTCCGGCCCCGCCAGTCTGTTTTTTGTGAGTGTAATCGACCTCCGCAGTGCGCGTGATCGTCTCGCGATAGGCCACCTGCGGCGCGCCCACATTGGCGTCGACCTTGAACTCGCGCTTCATGCGGTCGACGATGATCTCGAGGTGCAATTCGCCCATCCCCTTGATCACGGTCTGGCCGCTCTCGTGGTCGACGGTCACCCGGAATGACGGGTCCTCGGTCGCGAGCCGGGCGAGCGCCTGGCCCATCTTCTCCTGATCGCCCTTGGTTTTGGGCTCGACCGCGATCTCGATGACCGGATCCGGAAATTCCATCCGCTCGAGTACGACCGGATCGCCGGGGTCGGACAGCGTGTCGCCCGTCGTCGTGTTTTTGAGCCCGGCGAACGCGACGATGTCACCGGCGCGGGCCTCCTTGATGTCCTCGCGGTGGTTGGCGTGCATCTGCAGCATGCGGCCGATCCGTTCGCGCGTCCCCTTCACGCTGTTCAGGACCTGAGTACCGGCGGCAACGACCCCCGAATAGATGCGTACAAAAGTCAGCGACCCGACAAACGGGTCGCTCATGATCTTAAAGGCGAGCCCGGCAAACGGTTCGTCATCCGAGCAGCGGCGTACGACCGGCTCCTTCGAGCCGATCCTGATGCCGTTGATCGCCGCGACATCGGTCGGGGCCGGCAAATAATCGACCACTGCATCGAGCAGCGGCTGCACCCCTTTGTTCTTGAATGCCGAACCGCACAGCACCGGAACAAAGACGCCGCCGACCGTGCCCTTGCGGATGCAGCGCTTCAGCACGTCTTCGCTCGGCTCCTCGCCGCCGAGATAAGCTTCGAGCGCCGCGTCGTCCTGCTCGACCGCGGCTTCGACCAATCTTGTCCGGAAGGACTTGGCCTCCTCGAGCATCTCCTCCGGAACTTCGACAATGTCGAACTCTGCACCCAGAGTCTCATCGCGCCATTTGACCGCGCGGAAGCCGACGAGATCGATGATCCCGACGAAATCGCTCTCGGCGCCGATCGGCAATTGCAGCACCAGCGGCTTCGCGCCCAGCCGATCGTCGATCATCGCGACGCAGCGAGGGAAATCGGCGCCGATCCGATCCATCTTGTTGACAAAGCAGATCCGCGGGACACCGTATTTGTCGGCTTGGCGCCAGACGGTCTCCGATTGCGGCTCGACGCCGGCAACCGAGTCGAAAACGGCAACCGCGCCGTCGAGCACACGAAGGCTCCGCTCGACCTCGATCGTGAAATCGACGTGCCCGGGCGTGTCGATGATGTTGATCCGGTGATCTTGCCAAAAGCAGGTCGTCGCGGCCGAGGTGATGGTAATGCCGCGCTCCTGCTCTTGCGCCATCCAATCCATCGTCGCGGTGCCGTCGTGCACCTCACCCATCTTATAGGCGCGGCCGGTGTAATAGAGGATGCGCTCGGTAGTTGTCGTCTTGCCGGCATCGATGTGAGCCATGATGCCGATGTTTCGGTATCGCTCGAGAGGTGTGGTGCGCGCCATGAAAGGAACTCCGCGGGCGCCACGCGAAACCGGCGCCGTCAAAGAAGATATGTTTCCGTTGTGTCGTGCTTCGCCGGTTACCAGCGGTAGTGCGAGAAGGCCTTGTTCGCATCAGCCATGCGATGCGTATCCTCCCGCCGCTTGACCGCGGCACCGCGATTGTTGGCGGCGTCGAGCAGCTCCCCCGAAAGCCGCTCCTCCATCGTGTTTTCCGAGCGTCCGCGCGAACTAGAAATCAGCCAGCGAATGGCCAGCGCCTGGCTGCGGTCGGTCCGCACTTCGACGGGTACCTGATAGGTGGCGCCGCCGACACGACGAGAGCGGACCTCGACGGCTGGCCGCACATTGCCGAGCGCGTCGTGGAACACCCGCAAGGGGTCTTGCCCGCTGCGCTTGGCGATGCGGTCGAACGCGCCGTAGACGATGCGCTCGGCGACCGACTTCTTGCCCTCGTACATCAGGCAATTCATAAACTTGGTTAACACGCTGTCGCCGAATTTTGCGTCCGGCAAGACCTCGCGTTTGACCGCGGCGCGACGGCGCGACATGACGGCCTCCTATTTCGGGCGCTTGGCGCCGTATTTCGAACGGCGCTGGCGGCGGTCTTTGACACCCTGGGTATCAAGCGTGCCGCGGATGATGTGATACCGCACACCCGGAAGGTCTTTGACCCGGCCGCCCCGGATCAAGACAACCGAATGCTCCTGAAGATTATGGCCCTCCCCGGGAATGTAGCTCGTGACCTCGAACCCGTTCGTCAGACGCACGCGCGCCACCTTGCGCAACGCGGAATTCGGCTTTTTCGGCGTGGTCGTGTAGACGCGCGTGCACACCCCGCGCTTCTGCGGGCAGGCTTCCATTGCCGGAACCTTGTTGCGTGCCACCTCCGGCCTCCGCGGATTGCGGATCAGCTGGTTTATCGTCGGCATCGTCACAACCTCGTCAAACACGACAAACGCCAAACACAACAAACGCCGAGGGCGATTACGCCGCCGGGTCGATGAGCCTTCGTACCTAAGTTCTTGCGCGCCCCCTCACAGGGGCACCGAGCCATGAGCTGAGATAGGGCTGCGTCTAGGTGGCTTCCTACGGCCAGCCCCGGAAAGGGCAAATATTAGTAGTGATCCAAACCAACCCGGTCAAGTCCCTCTGCCATGGAACGCATTGCGCACCATGGCAGGGGACGCCGGGAAGGTCTTACGCCGTTTGTTTTTCGGCTTCGACGAGTTGAGCGGGTTCTTCGTTCGCGGCGATCGCAGCGAGCTCGCGGTCGCGCTCGGCGGCGACCTCGCGCAACCGGGCGATGACACTGCCGGTCCCCGCCGGGATCAGCCGCCCGACGATGACGTTTTCCTTGAGACCCGTCAGCGCGTCGATCCGGCCGGAGACCGCAGCCTCGGTCAACACGCGTGTCGTCTCTTGGAACGAAGCCGCCGAGATGAACGAGTTCGTCTGCAGGCTCGCCTTGGTGATGCCTTGCAATACCGGTCGCGCTTCCGCCGGCTGCAGCCCCTCGCTCTCGACCTTGGCGTTTTCCAGCTCGAACTCCGAGCGGTCGACCTGCTCGCCGGCGAGGAAGGTCGTCTCGCCGGGATCGGCGATTTCCACCTTCTGCAGCATCTGCCGGACGATGACCTCGATGTGCTTGTCGTTGATCCGCACGCCCTGTAGCCGGTAGACCTCCTGGATCTCGTTGATCAGATAGCTGGCGAGCTCCTCGACCCCGAGGATGCGCAGGATGTCGTGCGGGACCCGGTTGCCGTCCATCATCAGGTCGCCCTTCAGGACGTAATCGCCCTCCTGCACGCTGATGTGCTTGCCCTTCGGGATCAAGTACTCGACCGATGCGGCAGCGCCCTCCGTCGGCACCACGACGATGCGCCGCTTGGTCTTGTAGTCCTTGCCGAACTCGACGCGCCCCTCGCTTTCGCTGATGATCGCGAAATCCTTGGGCTTGCGCGCCTCGAACAGCTCGGCGACGCGCGGCAGACCACCAGTGATGTCGCGTGTCTTCGAGGATTCGCGCGGGATGCGGGCAAGCACGTCGCCAGCCTTGACGTGCGCGCCGTTGTCGACCGACAGGATCGCGTCGACCGACATGAAGTAGCGCGCCTCGAGCCCGTTGGCCAAGGTGAGCACCTCGCCCTCCTCGTCGCGCAACGTGATCCGCGGCCGCAAATCGCTGCCGCGCGGCTGCTGTTTCCAGTCGACGACGACTTTCGACGAAATGCCGGTCGCTTCGTCTACCGTCTCGCGCATCGACAGGCCTTCGATCAGATCGACGTAATGCGCGATGCCGTCTTTCTCGGTGATGATCGGGATCGTGTAGGGGTCCCATTCGACCAGTCGGTCACCCCGTTTGACCTCCGCCCCATCATCGACGAGCAGCCTTGCGCCGTACGGAACTCGGTGCCTGGCCTTTTCCCGCCCCGCTTCATCCAGCAGCACGATCTCGGTGTTGCGGCCCATCACCACCGGCACGCCGGCCGAGTTGATCACGACGTTGCGGTTCTTCACCTCCGCCCTGGCGTCGAAGGCGGCCTCGACAGAAGACTGCTCGGCGCCGCGCTGCGCCGCACCGCCGATGTGGAAGGTCCGCATCGTCAGCTGCGTGCCGGGTTCGCCGATCGACTGCGCGGCAATGACGCCGACCGCCTCGCCGATATTGACGACGGTACCGCGCGCCAAGTCGCGCCCGTAGCACTTGCCGCAGACGCCGACCTGGGATTCGCAGGTCAGCACCGAGCGGATCGGCACGGTGTCGACACCCGCCCGCTCGATCTGGTCGACGGCATCCTCGTCGATCAGTGAGCCCGCCGGAAGCACGACTTCGCCGTTTAGGGGGTCGAGGATGTCGACCGCTGCGGTGCGGCCGAGAATGCGGTCGGCGAGCGGGGCGATGACTTCGCCGCCGTCGACGACGGCGCTCGTCATGAGCCCGCGCGTCGTGCCGCAATCCTCCTCGGTGATGATCGCGTCTTGCGCGACATCGACGAGCCGGCGGGTCAGATAACCCGAATTCGCCGTCTTCAGCGCGGTGTCGGCGAGGCCTTTGCGAGCGCCGTGCGTCGAGTTGAAGTATTCGAGGACCGTCAGCCCCTCCTTGAAGTTGGAGATGATCGGCGTCTCGATGATTTCGCCCGACGGCTTGGCCATCAGGCCCCGCATTCCGGCCAGCTGTTTGATCTGCGCCGCCGAACCGCGCGCGCCGGAATCCGACATCATCCACACAGAGTTGACGGGCTCGCCCGGCTGCGGCTCGCGAATTTTCTTCAACATTTCCTCGGCAACGCGGTCTGTGCAGCGCGACCACACGTCCACTACCTTGTTGTACTTCTCGCCCTGTGTGATCAGGCCGTCCTGGTATTGCTGCTCATACTGCTTCACCTGATCCTGCGCCTCCCCGACTAGGCGGCGCTTCTCCTCGGGCACGATCAAATCGTCCTTGCCGAACGAAATGCCGGCCTTGCAGGCCTGCTGGAAGCCGAGCGACATCAGATGGTCGCAGAAGATGACTGTCTCCTTCTGGCCGCAGTGCCGGTAGACCTGATCGATGACGTTGC
>VAZT01000767.1 GCA_005884825.1 Alphaproteobacteria bacterium | reverse complement strand
CCGCCAATAGCGAGATGTGCCGATACCGGACCTATGCTCGTCGCCGATCGAGCGCGAGGTAGCGCGGCTTTCCAGCCTTTCCGCGGCCACGATCGAAGCCGCAGGGTTGGCTCTTCTCACTATTTCATGGAACTCCGCCGGCAAAGTTGCGGCCTTAGTAACCCGATCCCGACCGTTTGCCCCATGCACTGCTGTTACAGCTGCCGCGGCCATGCTCACCGCCGTCATTTGATTCCGGCGAACGCCTCGACCTGGACCAGAAAATCGGGGCCGGCGAGCTGTTGCACCGGGACCGTCGCGCTTTTTGGCGACAGCGGGCCGAAATAGCGTTGCCGGAGGTCGGCATATTTGTCGAACTCGGACGGGTCGGTGACGTAATTGACGGTCCATATGATGTCCTTAACCGCGGCGCCGGCTGCGTTGAGGCAAGCACCGACGTTTTTGCCGACCTGCTCGATTTGCGCGCGCATGTCGCCCTTGCCGACGGGCCGGCCCCCGTCGTCGCGCGCCAGCTGACCGCCGACCACCACCCAGTGGCCGCCGTTGCGGAGTGTAACAACGGTCGTTGGCGGCGACGAGGCGCAGGGCGGGCCAACGATCACCGGGTCGGCAAGCTGTGCAAGGCGCTGCCAGCCGGCATCGGCCTGTTTGATTTTGTCGGCGGCTTCCTCCTTCCATTTCTCGATCCAATAGCGGTTGTGCGCTAGGTAGAGCTTGCCGTCGACGATTGTCCAGGCCTCCGGGTCGATCGTGTCCTTGTGCGCGGTATCGCCGTCCGCCGCACCCATCGCGCAATAGCCGTCATATTGCGGCGCGTAGCGTCCCGGCTCCTTGACGAACAGGTCGCGGTGGTCGCTGCTGGCAAAGTGCCAGCGCAGTTTGTGCCACAGATACTCGTATTCGGACTTGCCCGCGACAGGCCGCGAGTCGGTAAAATAAGCGACCGGGTCATAGCCGTTGATCGACAGCTTGGGTTCATCGCCGAGCGCCGCCGGTCCGCTGAACAATAGACAGCACAGCGCCGCACAAACAGTCGGCGCCGATCGATTAACGTGCGCCCGCATTTGGCTCCTCCCTGCCGCTGGAACGGTTTCGGCGCTTCTCCAAGCGGTCGCTACCGAACTCGGCTATATTGGGGACCGCGGCTCACAACGTCAAAGCTATTCCCGGTGGTCGAAACCGTGCAAATCGCCGCCCGCAGGCGGAAGCTTACCGCGATCCTCGACGCGGATGTTGCGGGTTTCAGCCGACTGATGGGGGAGGACGAGAGCGGGACCCACCAAGCGCTCTCCGAGATGCGGCGGGCTGTCGATCCGCTGATTACCGATCACGGCGGGCGCATCGTCGGCACCGCCGGCGACAGCCTGCTCGCCGATTTCGCCAGCGTTGTCGATGCGCTCGATTGCGCTGTTGCGATACAGCAAGCCGCCGTCGTGCTCAACGAGCCGATACCCCCGGCGCGACGGCTGGAGTTGCGCATCGGCGTCAATCTCGGCGATGTGATCGTCGACGGCGACGACATTTTTGGCGACGGCGTCAACATCGCGGCGCGGCTGCAGGAACTCCGCCCGCCGCGCAGGCGACACACACGTTCGGCGATCTCGATTGCTGGCGCGCTGGCCATTCTCGTATTGGCGGCGTGGGCGCTTCACGCCGGCATCGGCGAGCGGCTGGGCATCGGTGCGCCGGCCAAGCCCGTCGAGGTCGCGAGCCTGGCGGCGCCGGCGCGCCTCGCCGGACGCACCTCCGTCGCGGTGCTGCCGTTTAAGAACCTCTCGGAGGATGCCGGGCAGGAATATTTCAGCGACGGTATCAGCGAGGACGTCGCGACCGCGCTCGGGCGCTTTTCGAACCTGCTGGTCGCGGCCAAAGCGGCGAGCTTTGCCTATAAGGGCCGCAATCTCTCTCCGGCCGAGATCGGCCGGCTGCTGGACGCGCAATATCTGCTCGGCGGCAGCGTGCGCCGTGCCGGCGATCGCGTTCGTGTCGGCGTCGAGCTGACCGAAGCGGCGACGGGTCGCCTCGTCTGGTCGGACAACTACGACGGCGAGACAAAGGACATTTTTGCCGTGCAGCAAGACATCGCCCAGCGCGTTGTCGGGTCAGCGGCGGTAAAGCTGACCCGCTTCGAGCGAGAGCGTGTCCTCGCCGGCCCCACCGAAAACCTCGCCGCATACGAATACGTGTTGCGCGGCCGCGAATTTCTGTCCCACGCGACCCGCGAACAGAACGATGAAGCGCAGACAATGTTCGAGCGCGCGACCGCTCTCGACCCGAACTTTGCCGGGGCCTACGCGGCGCTCGGCCGGGCTCGCTATGAGGCGGTCATTTCGGGATGGACAGAGTTTCGCGAGACCGAACTGGAGCAGGCCGAAGCGCTTGCGCGGAAGGCCCTGACGCTCGACCCGATGACCACCAACGCCTATCGCCTGCTCGCCAATGTTTACTTTTACCGCAAACGCTACGAGCTGGCGTTGAGCCAGACCGACCGTGCACTTGAGATCAACCCCAGCGATGTCGAAAGCTATGACATGCGCGGTACCGTACTGGTGTTCGCCGGCAGAGCCGCAGAGGCATTGCCCTGGCTGGAAGGGGCGCTGCGTTTCGACCGGACTGACCTGCTAGCGGCCTTTCATATTTCGGTCACATATTATTTTCTCGGGCGTTACGCCGAGGCGATCGCGGCTGGTGATCGTGCTCTCGCCCGCAGTCCGGGGCGTATCGTTCACACGACTATCCATCCATTTCTTGCCGCCGCCTACGCTGAGATGGGGCGCGACCAGGATGCCCAAAGCGAGCGCTTCATCACCCTCCGCCTCTCGCCGTTCTTCGATTCCGAACGCTTCGCCGCACAGTTCGG